>CAZGUL010000022.1:0-15551 GCA_964529055.1 uncultured Spirochaetaceae bacterium | reverse complement strand
GGGTCGTGTACTCGACCCACAGGGGTTCGATCTACAATTCCTACCTGGTCCGGGACGAAAAGACCGTTCTCATCGACACGGTCTGGCAGCCCTTCGCGAAGGAGTTCGTCCGGGAACTGGAAAAGACCATCGACCTCAAAAAGATCGACTACATCGTGGCGAACCACGCGGAAATCGACCACTCCGGCGCCCTGGCGGAGCTCTTGAAAAAAATACCCGGCACCCCGGTGTACTGCACGGCCAACGGGGTCAAGTCCCTGAAGGGTCACTACCACGAGGACTGGAACTTCCAGGTCGTCAAGACCGGCGACAAGCTCAGCCTGGGAAGCCGGGAGCTCGTTTTCGTCGAGGCGCCGATGCTGCACTGGCCGGACAGCATGATGTGCTACCTGACGAAGGAGGACATCCTCTTCAGCAACGACGCCTTCGGCCAGCACTACGCCAGCGAGTTCATGTACAACGACCTGGTTGACCAGAACGAACTCTACACCGAGGCGCTGAAATACTACGCCAACATCCTGACTCCCTTCAGCTCCTTCGTGGTCAAAAAGATCGAGGAGGTCCTGGCGCTGAACCTTCCGCTCAAGATGATCTGCCCCAGCCACGGGATCATCTGGCGGGACAACCCGGCCCAGATAGTCGTGAAGTACCTGGAATGGGCGAAGGCGTACAAGGAAAACCGGATCGCGGTTTTTTACGACACCATGTGGGAGGGCACCCGCAGGCTCGCCGAGGCCATCGCGGCCGGCGTGACGAAGGCGGACCCGAAGACCGAGGTGCGGCTCTACAATCTGGCCAAAACGGACAAGAACGACGCGATAGCCGAACTCTTCCGGGCGAAGGCAATACTCGTCGGCTCCCCGACGATAAACCGCGGCATCCTGACCTCCCTCGCATCCTTCTTCGAGGAGGTGAAGGGCCTCGGCTTCAAGGGCAAGAAGGCCGCCGCCTTCGGCTGCTACGGCTGGAGCGGCGAAAGCGTCAAACTCATATCGGAACAGCTGAAAGCCTGCGGGTTCGAGCTGGTGAACGACGGAATCCGCGCCCTGTGGAACCCGGACGAGGCGAGCCGGGCGGAAGGCGAGAAGTTCGGAGCGGCCTTCGCCGCCGCGGCCAGGGAGTAGCCGGCCCGGCGCCGGTATTCCGGAGCCGGCAGGTTTTTCAGCCCCGGGCCGTTATTCCGGCCCCGGGCCGGGCCGGGGTCCGGAACCTGCGGAGCCGCAGGGCGTTGGTCACCACCGACACGGAACTCAGCGACATGGCGGCCGCGGCGAACATGGGACTCAGGAGCGGGCCGCCGAAAATGTGCAGCAGGCCCGCTGCCACCGGGATGCCCAGCACGTTGTAACCGAAGGCCCAGAAGAGGTTCTGCCTGATGTTCCGCAGGGCCGCCCGGGACAGCCGCACGGCGGTGTCCACGTCCCGGAGGTCCCCCCGCATCAGGACGATGTCCGCGCTCTCGACGGCCACGTCGGTGCCGCCGCCCACCGCGATGCCCACGTCGGCCTGGGCGAGGGCCGGCGCGTCGTTGATGCCGTCCCCCACCATCGCAACGATCTTTCCCTCACCCTGCAGCCGCCGGACCTCGTCGGCCTTGCCGCCGGGAAGCACCTCGGCGACGACCCTGTCGATCCCCGCCTGTCGCGCGACGGTCTCGGCGGACCGCCGGTTGTCGCCGGTGAGCATGACGGTCTCGATGCCGAGCCGGTGCAGCCCGGCGACCGCTTCGGCGCTTGAGTCCTTTATCCTGTCCGCCGCGGCGACGACTCCCATGAGCCGGCCGTCCGCCGCGAGAAACACCGGGGTCTTGCCCTCCATCGCCAGGCGGCCGGCCGTCTCCGCGAGTTCGTCCGGATCGGCTCCGTTCTGCCTCAGGAATCCGGCGTTTCCCAGGAGAAGTTTCCTTCCCTCCGCCTCCGCCGTGATACCCTTTCCGGGAACGGCGGAAAAACCGGCCGGTTCCGGGACCCGGACCCCGTCCTCCGCGGCGCGCCTCAGGATGGCCTCCGCCAGGGGATGCTCCGAGCGCTTTTCCGCCGCCGCCGCGAAACGCAGGACCTCCTCCGGAGACGCGCCGCCGGCCGGCACGACGTCCGTCACCTCCGGCCGTCCCTCGGTGAGGGTTCCCGTCTTGTCGAAAACGACGATTCCCGTTTTGCCCGCCGTTTCCAGGGCCTCGCCTCCCTTGATCAGGATTCCCAGCTCGGCCCCCCTGCCGGTGCCGGTCATGACCGCGGTCGGGGTGGCCAGGCCCAGCGCGCAGGGACAGGCGATGACCAGCACCGCCGTGAAGACCGTCAGCGCGAATCCCGGGCCCTCCCCGGCGAGGAGCCAGGCGGCGGCGGCGAGAACGGCTATACCGATGACGGCGGGCACGAAGTAGCCGGAAACGACGTCGGCGAGCTTCGCGATGGGGGCCCGGGAACCCTGCGCCTCCTCGACCAGGCGGACGATCCGGGCCAGCACCGTCCCCGCGCCGACCCGCTCCGCCTGGAACAGCACCGACCCGTTCTTGTTCAGGCTGCCCCCGACGACGAAATCGCCCGGGGACTTTTCCACCGGGATGCTTTCCCCGGTCAGCATCGACTCGTCCACCGACGTAAGCCCCTCCGTCACGGTCCCGTCCACGGGGATCCGTTCCCCTGGCCGCACCCGGACGAGATCGCCGACGATGACCGCGGAAACCGGGATTTCCGTTTCGGCGCCGCCGCGCACCACACGGGCGGTTTTCGGCGTCAGCCGCATGAGTTTCTTGATGGCCTGGGATGTGCGGCCCTTCGAAACCGATTCGAGGAATTTTCCCAGCAGGATCAGGGTGACGATGACACCCGCGGTTTCGAAATACAGGCCGTGGACGTGATGCGTTTCCCCGCCGAAGACCTTAACCGTGGAAAACAGGCTGTACAGGAAAGCCGCGCCGGTCCCCACGGCGATCAGGGAGTCCATGTTGGGACTCCGCCGGAGCAGGGCGGCGAAGCCGGCGGTGTAGAATTTGTATCCCGCCAGAAGGACCGGCAGGACGAGAAGAAGCTGGGTCAGAGCGAATCCCGCGGGGTTCCCGTCAGGCGACGCGAAGGCCGGCAGCGGCAGGGCGGCGCCGGGAACCATGGGGGCCATGGCGATGTACAGGAGGGGAAGCGAAAAGGCCGCCGAGAAGACGAACTTCCTCCGGAGCAGATGGACCTCCCTTTCCCGCTCCCCGGCGTGCCGGTCCGCGATGTCCCGGTCGTCCGCCTCGTCGGCCGCGACCCCGTATCCGGCTTTTTCGATGGCGTTTTTTATCGCCCCGGCGATCTCCGGCCGGGAATCGTCGAAGGCCACCCGCAGTTTTTCCGTGGCGAAATTGACCCCCGCCTCGGACACCCCCTCGACCCTGCCGACCGCCCTTTCGACCGCCTTCGCGCAGGCGGCGCAGGACATTCCGGTTATTCCCAAATCGATGGTTTTCATCGCATGGTTCCTCCCTATATTTGCACATTTAAATATACGAATTCCGAGTCGGCCGGGCAAAGGGAGGGCTGATTTGACAAGCCGGCCTTTTTTTTGTATTCTATACACATGAAACGTACAAATCTTGTGCTTGACGAGCGCCTTCTCGATTCCGCGCGGCGAATCTCGGGTTCAAAGACCTACTCCGAAGCGGTCAACCTGGCACTGAAGGAATTGATACGAAAAAGGACCTTCGAAAAAATCGATTCCTTCGCCGGCAGCGGAGCCTGGGAAGGAGACCTCGGCGAAATGCGGGACGATCATGGCGTATCTCGTTGACACCTCGGCGTGGATTCTTCATTTCAGTTCGAAGAGCGCCTTCGACCTCAGAAAAATATGCGCCCCCGGGGAGCGGGTGCTCTGCCTTCCGGTTTACCAGGAAATACTGCAGGGAATCCGCGACGAGGCTCATTACCGCAGAATACGGGAGATTCTCGACGCCGCAGATTTCGTCGAAGATCCGCTCACACGGGAGGTGTTCACGGAAGCCGCCGCCCTGTTCCGCGCCGCCCGCCGGCAGGGAATCACGGCGCGGTCCTCGGTCGACTGCCTCATAGCGGCCTGCGCCATCCGGCACGACCTGCCGGTTTTGCACCTCGATCGCGATTATCCGGCGCTCGCCCGGGTTTCCCCTCTGCGGCAGATCCCGATAGACGCCGTGTAAAGCCCCGGCGCGGCCGCGGCTCCTCCCGGTGCGCCCCTACAGCCGCCTCGCCTCCTCGATGTACTCCATCGACTGGTGGCGGAAATAGGTGGTGTACAGCTCCGCGTAATGCCCCTTCTTCGCGAGCAAGGCGTCGTGGCTGCCTTCCTCGATGATGCGGCCACGATCGAGGACGATGATCCTGTCCGCGTGGCGAACGGTCGACAGCCGGTGGGCGATGACCACGGCGGTCCTGCCCCGCATGACGGCCTGGAGCCCTTCCTGGATCTGGGTTTCGGTGAAGGGATCGACGCTGGCGGTGGCTTCGTCGAGGATGAAGATCGCCGGATTTTTCAGAAGGACCCGGGCCAGCGTGACCAGCTGGCGCTGGCCGTAGGAGATGCTGGCGCCCCGCTCGCCCACACCGGTGTCGAGGCCGTCGGCGAGGTCACCGAGCCAGTCGCCCCTGCCGAGCCGGAGGGCCGCGGCGAGAACAGCCTCGTCGGAGGCTTCGTCCTGGCCGTAGCGGATGTTGTCCCGCACCGTTCCGGCGAACAGGAAGGGATCCTGGGGAACGTAGCCGATCATCCGGCGGTACGCCGCAAGGTCCAGGCTCCGGATGTCCAGGCCGTCCACCAGCAGTTCCCCCTGCTGATATTCATAGAAGCGTGCGATGAGCTTCGCGATGCTCGACTTGCCCGCCCCGGTGTGACCGACGACGGCCAGGTTCTCCCCGGGCTCGATGACCAGCGAGAAATCCTCCAGAACCTTCTCCTTGTCGTTGTAGGAGAAACCCAGGTTCCGCATTTCGATGCGTCCCGCGAGCCGGGGCGGAACGACATTGCCCTTCTGCCTGACCCGGGGCTCCCGGTCGATCAGCGAGAAGACCCGTTCGGCCGCCGACAGGCCGTCCTGGAACTGGCTCCAGAAGCTGGCTATGTTGAGGAGGGGCCACCAGTAGAAACCCACGGCCTGCATGAAAAGGTACCAGTCGCCGACGCTCATTCCGCCGCCGGAAACCGCGGCGCCGCCCGCGTAGGCCAGCGCCGCGTTCGCGGCCCCCGCGGCGAACCCCACCACCGGAAAAATCGTGTTCAGCACGATCCCCCTGCGGAGCCCGACCCGGTAGGACAGGGCGTTGTTTCCGGTGAACGAGCCGAACAGGGCGCCTTCCTTGCGGAAGGACTTGGCCACCATGATGCCCGCCACCGATTCCTGGATCTGGGCGTTGATCTCCGCGTTGGCCTTCTTCGCGTCCTGGGTGACCCGCCGGGCCAGCCGCCGGAAGCTCAGGGCCAGCAGTCCCGCGGCGGGCGCCATGCCGATGAGGAGCAGGGTAAGTTTGACGTCGATGAAGAAGAGCCAGACCGTCAGCAGCAGGATCATCAGGACCTGGCTGGAAACGTCGGCCAGAAGGGTCACCACGTTGGAGAAGTCCTGGGTGTCCCCCCCTATCCTGCTGACGACGCGGCCCGAGGAGTGCTCGTCGAAGAACGACAGGTCGTGCTCCAGGGTCCGGCTGAAAACGTCGGTCCTGACGTCGTACACCACGTCGCCGACGACCTCGGTGATGAGCCTTTCGTGCATGTAGCTGAAAAGCCAGCCCCCCGCGCCGAGGGCGGCCACCCCCGCGGCGGCGGCCGCCGCGGCCCCCAGCCCGGGGCTGGCCGCGACGATGTCGATGAGCCGGGCTATCACCACCGGCGCCGCGGCCCCCGCGAGGGAACTCGCGAACAGGGTCAGCGCAACCCCCGCCATTTTCCGGCGCCAGGGCCGGAAGTACGCGGCGATGCGCCGCACCAGGACCCGGTCCGGGTAGACCCGGTCGTAGGACTCGGTGTCCAGTCCGTCAAGAATGAAGCCCATGGCAGCCTCCTTCGGCGAGCCCGGCGAAGATCCGCCGGTAATCGGCGGAGCGGGCGAGAAGCTCCTCGTGACGCCCCTGGGCCGTGATTTCGCCCCTCCCCATCACCAGGATGCGGTCCGCCCACCGGATCTGGCCGAGCCGGTGGGTGATTATGAACGTCGTCCTGTTCCGGCTGACGGCCCGCATGGCCGTCTGGATCTCGTCTTCGGTGCGGCTGTCCACGGCGCTGGTGGAATCGTCCAGGATCAGGATTCGCGGATTCGTCAGAAAAGCCCGGGCGATGGCGATCCTCTGCCGCTGGCCCCCGGACAGGGTTACCCCCCGGTCGCCGACCAGGGTGTCGTACCCGTCCCGGAAACCGGCGATGAAGTCGTGAGCCCGGGCCTGCCGGGCCGCCTCGCGGATTTCCTCCTCCGACGCGTCCTCCCTGCCGAAGGCGATGTTGTCCCGTATGGAGCGGGAAAACAGGAAAACATCCTGCTCGATGACGGCGATCTGGGACCGGAGGCTTTCCAGGTTCCACATGCGGACGTCGACCCCGTCCACCCGGACGCTCCCGACGTCGGGATCGAAGATGCGGTTGATCATCCGGGTCAATGTCGTCTTGCCCGAGCCGGTGCGTCCCACAACTGCCACCGTCATTCCCGGCTCCGCCGTGAACGACACCCGCCGCAGCACGATGGTCTTGTTGTAGCTGAAGAAGACGGTGTTGAATTCCACCCGGCCGTCGATGGGTTTGGACAGTCCTTCCAGGTTCTGGTCCAGCTCGGTTTCGGTGTTCAGGACCTCCAGGATCCGGGCCGCCCCCGCGAGGCCGTGCTGCACGGTGTTGAACGAAAAAAGCGAAATGTAGGTGACGAACCGAAAGGTGTTGAAAAGCCCCATGAAACCGATCACCTGCCCCAGCGACACGGCCCCCCGCCGCCACAGAAAGAGCCCGTGCAGCAGGGCCGCCCCGTAGAAGACGGCGAAAACCAGCATCGGCCAGTAACGTGCCTGGATGACTCCCTGACGGACGAAGAAGTCCCGGAAGACCCGGGCGTCGAAGGCGAATTTCTGCAGCTCGTGGCGCTCCTGCACGTTCGATTTGACCGCCGTTATCCCCGCGACGGTTTCCTCCACCCCGGCGCTCAATTTGCCGAACTGGTCCTGCTGGGCCATGCTGACCGGGGCGAGGCGGCGGTTGTAGTCGGTCAGCGTGATTCCCAGAAACAGGGTGAAAACCAGGGGCGTCACGAGGAGCTCCGGGTGGATGAAGCCGATCATGGCCAGGGGCATGAGGTAGGCGAAGGCCGAATCCACGATGAGCATGAAGCCCGGGCTGAACATCAGGTTGAGGGTGTGCACGTCGAAGGTTGCCCGGGCCATAAGGTCCCCCACCCGGCGGCGGCCGTGGAAGGTCCGGCTCTTTTCCAGCAGGGACGCGTAGTATTCCTCCCGGCAGTCCCGCTCGAGCCTCTGGGCCAGGACCTCGACGCTGTAGTTCCGCAGGAGCCCCGTGAGCCCCTGCAGCAGGGCGGAGGCGGCCATCACCGCCGCGGGCAGAAGCAGGGCCGCCCCGGCCGCCCCCGCGGCAGCGCCGAGAAGGGCATCGAAGCTTTTCCCCACATAGACCTGGATGTTGCCGTACGCCGTGTTGTTGACAGCCGACGCGGCAACCAGGAGCACCGGCAGAAGGGGATACCTCATCATGTGGGAAAGGATCCAGCGCGCCGGGGACCGCCGGTTGTACTCGAAACTTCCCTGGACGTGGAACTCCCTGTTGCGGCCGTTCATAACACGTACCGCACGCCGTCCACCCCGGCGATTCTCGCGTGCAGGAGCTCGAACTCCGGCCGGTCGCGAACCGTCACGGACACCGAATAGCTGGCGAAGCGTCCCTGGCCGCTGGTCTTGAAGCCCCAGCCGTCCGCGGGAACCCCCATATCGTTAAACACCGCCTCGAGCCGTCTCCGGTTGTCACCCGGCGAGGACTCGGCGTTCATGATGATTTTCATCACGAAGGACACGGGAAAGGTCAGAACGTTATCGGAATTCATGGATTTGAATATACCCAGATTCGCCGCTTTCAGCAAACGGTCTTGCCGCGCTCATGCGTTTCCGGTAGGATGGCGCCATGGAATGGAGAGCGAGCCACATACTGGTCAAGGACAAGGCCCAGGCGGCCGAACTTTTGAAGAAGATCAAGCAGGGGGCGAATTTCGAGGCCCTGGCCCGGGAATTTTCCACGTGTCCCAGCAAATCCTCCGGCGGCGACCTGGGATGGTTCGGCCCGGGAAAGATGGTTTCCGCGTTCGAAGAGGCGGTCAAACGCCTCGGTTCGGGCTCGGTGAGCGACGTGGTGTCGACCCAGTTCGGCCACCACATCATCAAGAAAACCGGCCAGCGGTAAGGCCGGCGTACCAGCCCCGCACCGGAAACCATGCCCGCCTTGTGCTCAGGCGTGAGCGCCTACTTTTCCTACTTTCCCCTCGTCGTATTTCTTTCGCTGCTTCTCGCGGGATTCAACCTCCCGATGTCCGAGGACCTTCTGATCATAACCTCGGCCCTGGTTGCCCGCGCCGACCACTCCCTGATCGTCCCCCTGTACGCGGCGATCTACGCGGGCGTCGTGGCCAGCGACCACATCGGCTACTGGATCGGGACCCGCATCCGGAAAGGCCTCACGAAAAATAAATTTTTCTCCAAGGTCCTGACGGAGCGGAAGCTGGAGAGGATGCACTACTACCTGGACAAGTACGGAATTTTCACGTTCATCGTCTGCCGCTTCATTCCCTTCGGCGTACGGAACACCCTCTTCATGGGGTCCGGGATCATGCGGTTCAACTACCGGCGGTTCGTCGTGTACGACCTCGTCGCCGCGGCGATCAACACCAGCACCCTGTTCTTTCTGATCTACCGCCTCGGAGCTTCGCTGGAGAGACCGTTCAAGGTCCTGGGGGCCGTTCTCTTCATCCTGCTTTTCCTGACCGTCGCCGCGGCCCTCACCCACCTGTACGTGCGCTGGAGGCGGGGCTTCGTCATCAAGCACCCTCCCTACGTCGAACCCCCGCGGCCGCTCCGGAGCGGGGAACGGCACCCGGACTGAAGATACCCTCTGGCCGCTTCGCCCCCGTTCGGATAAACTGACGGGCATGAAAAAGCAGCCGTCCCCGATTACCATCGATCCGTCGTTGTTCTCCCCTTCCGCGGTTTCCGCGGAAACGGCGGCCTTCAACGCGAAGATCGAAGACCTCATGAAGGACGAGCCGCCGGTGGAGTCGGTGCCGCCGGAGACGTCCCGGAACATCCGCGAGCGGGGCACCGCCCGTTCCGGTCCGGTGGTCCTGTCACCCATCGCGATGGAGCGCCGGATCCCCGGTCCCGCCGGGGACATTCCGGTCCGGGTATTCCTGCCCGGGGAAGTCCGGGGAATCTACCTTCACATCCACGGCGGGGGCTGGGTCCTGGGAAGGGCCCACCTTCAGGATTCGTACCTGGAAAACCTCGCCCGGGGAGGAAAATGCGCCGTCATCAGCGTCGACTACCGGCTCGCCCCGGAGCACCCCTACCCGGCCGGCCCGGACGACTGCGAAGCCGCCGCCGCGTGGCTCCTGGACAACGGAAAACGGGAATTCGGGGTCGACCGTTATGTCATCGGCGGGGAGTCGGCCGGGGCGGGCCTGTCGGCCGCGGTCCTGCTCCGGCTCGCGAAAAAGCGGAAGAAAACCGGCTTCGCCGGCGCGAACCTGGTATACGGAGTCTTCGACCTGACCGAAACGCCGAGCCTCCGGGCCTGGGGAAACAGGCGGCTCGTGCTCAACACGCCGGGCATGCGGTGGTTCATCGACAACTACGCTCCGCCTGAAATCCGCCGGGAACCCGACGTCTCCCCGCTGTACGCTCCGTACGGGGACCTCGCCCTCATGCCTCCGGCCCTATTCACCGTGGGAACCCTGGATCCGCTGCTTGACGACAGCCTGTTCATGGCAGCCCGCTGGGCCGCCGCGGGAGCCGCCGCGGAACTCGAAGTGTACCCCGGAGCGGTGCACGGATTCGCGACCATGCCGTATGCCCTGGCGGAAAAGGCCGTCGCCGGGATGGCGGGATTTCTCCGGGAGTGTTTCGCGGAAAGCTGAGCCGCGGCGGGCCGGGCGGTTCCGCCCCCCGCGCGGCGTCGGCAAGTTTCTACCTGCGCACCGCGATGCGCACCCGGTTTCCGTTGGCCAGTTCGATGATGGTCCGGGACAGCTTGTGGGTGCCCTTCTTCTTGTACGGGGAGCCTTCGGCAATGGCGGATTCGTCCTCGATCCGCACCCGGAAGCCGAAAAGGCCCCGCTCGAGCCGGAAAACCTTCATAGTCTCGTCGCCGATGCCGGGAAGAACGGCCTTCGTCGAATTGAGGAGAATCCCCGACCACGGGGCCATGCGCCTTTCCAGCGTGTCGGCCTTGCCCATGACGTTGTCGCTTATGACGACCCGCACCGGCCGCAGTGCGCGGACCAGCAGGAAAAGCAGAAACAGGAGGACGAGAGCGGCTATTCCGGCGAGAATCGAGGTCAGCACCGCGACGGACACGCCGATCGCTTCGGCGGCGAGACGGAGGACGGTCTTCAGGGGCCCCTCCGCCGCCCGTCTCCGGGCCTCTTCCAGGGCGGCGGCCTTTTCCGCCTCGGCCCGGGCGGCCTCCTCCCGGACCCGCGCCGCCTCGTCGACCTTCCGGACGTAATCCTGCACCTGCAGGTTCGAGAGATTTTCGTCCGTGCTTCTGTACACCGACCCCGACACGGAGTCCGCGATCTTCCTCGCGTCCGTTTCCGCCCCGATCCCGATGACGTACAGGAACCAGCCGCTCTTCGCGATCTTCTCACCCACGGAGCGGAACCGTTCGTCCAGCGAAAGATCCTTTCCCCGGTAGGGACTGCCGACGGGGGGGGTGTTCTTGCCGTCGGTGATGAAAAGGACGACCTGGCGGGCCTTCGCGTCGCTGCGGCTCTCCAGCACGGAGGCGAGCTTTTCCATGGCCGTGCCGATGTCCGTGTAATCGTCGTCGGCCCGGAGCCTCCGGATGCGGTCCAGGATCTCCGCCTCGGCGGCTTCCGACTCCACGATGCGGGAAAACGCCTCCTGCGCGGTATTGCCGAAGGTTATCAGCGTGAAGCTGTCCCCCGTCTTGACCAGATCGCCGAAAACGTCCTTTTCCAGGTAATCCTTGACGTTCCCGAACTTTCCGCCCTCGTTCATGCTTCCGGAAACGTCGAGGATGAGAAAAACGTCGCGCTTCGCCGCCTCCCGGTCCGCCGCCGTCTGGGCGGCACAGGGCAGGATGCCGAAAAACACGATCAAAAGAACGGCGGACAGCGCTTTTCCGATTTTCATTTTCAACTCCCCCTTCGTTTATCCCTTCTATAATAGGACCATACGGCGGGAATTTCCATTTTTTTATTTATTTGACCCGCGGATTCGGATTGGCTAATTTAGTTCCATGTACAGAATACGACTTTTCGCCGCGGCGCTTCTTCTTCTCGCGGCGGCGGGCACGGCGGCGGGGGAAACCCGCACGGCGACCTTCGCGTACGGGTGATTCTGGGGACCCGACGCCCGGTTCGGGCGTCTTGAGGGGGTCGTCCGCACCCGGGTGGGATACGCGGGAGGAACCACTCCCCGGCCGACCTACGACTCCATCGGCGATCACACGGAGACCCTCCAGATCGACTACGACCCGGAAAAGATCCGCTTCGAGGATATCCTCGAAATTTTCTGGAAGGAGCACGATCCCACCGAAAGACCCTACTCCGCGCAGTACAAGGCAATCCTCTTCCACCACGACGAGGAGCAGAAGCGTCTCGCCCTGGAGAGCAGGGACAGGGTGGAACGCGAACTGGGACGGAAGGTCACCACCGAAATCAGGCCCTACGCCGGCTTCACCCGGGCCGAGGATTATCATCAGAAGTATTACCTGCGCGGCAACGGCCGGGTGTACCGGGAGGTCCGGGACAAGTTCCGCGACGAAGCCGGTTTCATCGACTCCGCCATCGCCGCGAGGATCAACGGCTACATCGGGGGATTCGGCACCCGGAAGGAACTGGAGGCGGAGATCGACACCTTCGGCCTGGGGCCCGAGGCCCGCAGATCGCTCTCCGCGGAAGTCCGGCGATGAGGACGGCCGCGTGAACCCGTCGTCCGCGCACGGGAGCGGGCGGCCGCCGGGGCGTCTCGCCGGGGCCCTCTCCCTGTACCTGCGGTCCCACGCGGACAATCCGGTGGACTGGCGGCCCTGGGGCCAGGAAGCGCTGGACGCCGCCCGGTTCGAGGACAAACCCCTGTTCATCAGCATCGGGTACGCCTCCTGCCACTGGTGCCACGTGATGGCCCGGGAATCCTTCGAGGACGAGGAAATTGCCGCCGTCCTGAACAACCGCTTCGTCCCCGTCAAGGTCGACAGGGAGGAGCGTCCCGACCTGGACATGGTGTACATGGGTGCGGCGGTGCTCTCCTCCGGCCGCGGCGGCTGGCCCCTGTCCTGCTTCGCCCTTCCCGACGGGCGGCCCTTCCTGGGGGGAACGTACTTTCCGCCGGACCGTCTGAAGAGCCTTCTCGCCATGGTGCACGACCTCTGGGAAAACGACCGGCAGCGCATACTTGCGTCGGCGGAGAGCCTCAGCCGGGGAATCGCGGCCCTGGAAAGCCCCCCCCGGGCCGGCGGTGAAGGCCCCACCGCCCGGGAGGCCGAAGACGCTGCACGGGAAGGGTTTTCCCGTCTCCGGGAGGACCTGGACCCGGCGGAAGGCGGCCTCGGGGGTGCGCCGAAGTTCCCGATGCCCGGCCTCATTCTGACATTGATCGAGCGCGCGGCCCTCTCCGGGGACGAAACCGCCGCCGGCCACGCCGGGCTGACCCTGCGGAAAATCCGCGACGGCGGCATCCACGACCACGTGGGCGGCGGCTTCGCCCGCTACGCCGTGGACGCCCGGTGGCGGATACCCCACTTCGAGAAGATGCTGTACGACAACGCCGCTCTCATCGAGGCATACGCGAAGGCCTTCAGGACGGACCCGCTTCCCCTGTACCGGCGGGCCGCGGAAAACGCCCTGGATTTCTGCCTCCGGGAACTCCGGACCCCGGAAGGCGGCTTTTATTCGTCCCTGGACGCCGACTCGGAAGGCGGGGAAGGCCGGTACTACACCTGGACCCGGGCCGAGGCCGAAACCGCCCTGGACGGCGCGTCCCCGGCCGACCGGGAGCTGTGGCTCCGGGCGCACAACGTCACCGCCGCGGGGAACTGGGAAGGAGGCCTCAGCGTTCCCTATAGGTCCCCCGGCCGGGACGACGAAGATGAAGAGCATAGGATCGCCGCCTGTTCGGCCCTGCTCCTCGCGGCCCGCTCCCGGAGAACCGCACCCGCCCGGGACGACAAGGTCATAGCGGGGTGGAACGGCCTCATGATCCGGGCCTGCGCCGCAGCCGGCGGCGCCTTCGGCCGGGAAGACGGCATTGAGGCCGCCCGCGCCGCCGCGGACTTCGTCTCAGGCGCCATGCGCCGCCGCGACGGCGGGCTGTACGCCGTGTGGGCCGGCGGCAGGGCGGCGGTGCGGGCCTTCGCCCCGGACTACGCCCTCGTCGCCGACGGACTCCTCGAGCTGTACCAGGAAACCTTCGAGCCCGCGTACCTGGACGAAGCGGAACGGCTCCTCAGGTACCTGCTGGACCATTTTTCCCGGGACGATTCACCCTTCCTCCGGTTCCGCGCCCGGGAGGAGGAGCCGCTTTTCGCCGAGAAAACCGAAATCTCCGACAACGTCCTTCCCTCTTCGAACGCCGCGGCCGCGGACGTCCTGCTCCGGCTGGGGCACATCCTGAACGAGGACGCATACATCCGCCGGGCCGGGGAGATGCTGAATGCGATGCAGGAGCCGGTCCGGAAAGCCTTTGCCTCCCATTACCGGTGGGCCTCGGTCCTCGCCCGCCATGCCGCCGGGTTCGTCCGCGTCGGCGCCTCGGGCCCCCGGGCCGCGGAGTACCTCCGGGAGATCCGGAAGACCTGGACCCCCGAAGCGGTGTACGTCGTCGACGAGACCGGGGATGACGGCGGCCTTCCGCCCGGAGGCGAAACCCGCATCATCGTCTGCCGGGGAAAGACCTGCGAACTCCCGGCGGCGAATCCCGCCGAGGCCCTGGATCGCATGCGGGGGAGCAGGGGAAAATAGCCCGCCGTGCTATACTGAGGGTCGAAACATCATGATCATCCTGCTTTTTGTCGTCAACCTGATCGCCGCCGGACTCTGGATGAAGCTCGTCATGAGCCTGGACAGGCACATGTTCGACAAGGGGGGCGAGAAGAACTATTCCGCCGCCTTCATCGCCGGGCTCCTCAGCATCGTTCCCGCCCTCATTTTCTACGAACTGCATCCCTTCGCCGCCGCCCTGGAGGATTACGACCTGTTCTATCACATGCTCATCGTCGGGCCCGTGGAGGAGACGGCGAAGTTTCTCACGTTCGCCGTGCTCGTGAAAGCCCGCAGGTCCGTCCGGGAGCCGCTGGACGGCATGTTCCAGGCCGCCATGGTGGGTCTCGGTTTCGCGACCGTGGAGAATATCACGTACTTCTCCCATGGCCTCGGGACCCTGCTCCTGCGATGCTTCACCGGGATGGCGGGCCACATGGCCTACGCCGCCCTGTGGGGCTTCGTCTGGGGGGCCTATTTCCACGACAAAGCCGGCTCGGATCCGAAGGCCGGAATCAGGGGTCCGAACATTCTTTTCCTGTTCGCCGCCATTATTCCCTCCGCGGTGGTGCACGGTGCGTACAACTCCCTGCTCGGCGTAGACCTGGCAGGCGTCGAGTTTGTTCTCGCCATGGCCTTCAAGGTTTTTCTCCTCGCGGCGGCGGTCAAAATCCTCGGCATTTTCCTCCGCAATTCCCCGTACCGCGCATTCCTGTACGCGGAATCGGCGGAAGCCCATGCCGCGCTGACCCGGGGCCTCAAGATGTACCCGGAAAGCATCGTCCTCCGGCGGCGGCTGGGCCTGCACAGCATGGCGGCGGGCCGCTTCGCCGAGGCGGAATCCGCGTTCCATGCCTGCGCTGCGAAATCCACCCGTCCCGCCCAGTACAGGGCGCTGGAAGCCGCCGCCCTCATCGCCGGCGGCGACCCGGAAAAAGGCGTTCCCCTCCTCCACAAAAATGCGAAAAAAATCCCCGCCCGCCGTCTCCGGCGCATGGGCCGCGAGCTCCGGACCATCCTGGGGCCGGAGGTGCTGGCCGGAGAGGGATTCGGGGTGTTCATGGGGGAGGGAGAGGGGAACTGGTGAATGGGTGTCCGAATGAGATCGAGTCATTTGTCATGATATCATGACTCCGCCGATGATCGGCGGAGCCTGTGTCTTAAACCCGAAGCTCACTTAAACACCAGCTTTGGAAGCCATGTAATAAGTTCAGGGAAAAGGATGACGAGGAAAAGTGTAATCACCATCGCCGGAAGGTATTTAATGACCTCGCGTGTTATGCGCGAAACGGAAATTCCGGATACTTCGTTCATTACGAAGATGCATATCCCGAATGGCGGTGTGATT
>CAZGUL010000021.1:13232-15649 GCA_964529055.1 uncultured Spirochaetaceae bacterium | reverse complement strand
TGAGACGCCCCCGGATGTCCTGCAGGTTCTTTATCTTCGCTTCCTTTTTGGCCGGATGGATGTTGAAGTCCACCAGCGCCGGGTCGATGTCGACGAAGACGAAGCAGGCAGGAAACCTGCCTCCGGGGAGGTAATCGCCGTACGTGTACTCCACCCCCTGGACCAGCGCGAACTCCCAGATCCTCCGCCTGTTGACGTAGACCTGGATGTACCTCCGGTCCCGGAAGGAAAGCCCGGGAAGGGCGGCCGCCGCTTCCACGGAAAACCCCTCCCCGGAGCCTGATAGCAGGTGGAGCGCCCGGGAATCCAGACCGTCCGGGTATGCCGCCGCTATCCTTCCCGGCCGGTCGGCGGGGGGTAGGAATGTTTTCAGTTCGCCGCCGGTGAAAAATTTGAAGGCCGTTTCCGGAAAGGCCGCGGCCTTTTCGAGAAAGACCTGCCGGCACGCCGAGGTTTCCGCGGAATCCCGCTTCATGAATTTGCGGCGCGCGGGGATGGCGTAGAAAAGGTCCGCCGCCTCCACCACCGTGCCGGGGTTACCCGCCGCCGGCTCCAGGGAACGGAGATCGCCCCCGTGCACGACCAGCTTGTACGCGGTGCCGGAGTCCCGCGTGCGGCTCGTGATCTCCGCCCGTGACGCCGTGGCTATGCTGGACAACGCCTCGCCCCGGAACCCGAGGCTGCGGACCCGGTGAAGGTCCTCCTCGGTCTCGATTTTCGACGTGGCGTGGGGCAGCCAGCAGAGGCGCAGGTCCTCCTCCGTCATGCCGGAGCCGTCGTCGACGACCCGGATGCGCTCGATGCCGCCGCCGTCGATGTACACCGAGATTTCCCGGGCGCCCGCGTCGATGGAGTTGTCCAGGAGTTCGCGGACCACCGAGGCGGGCCGCTCGATGACTTCGCCGGCGGCGATGCGCCGGGCGACGGAATCCCGGAGGACCTTGACGGCCCTCCGGGATGAGATATCGGACATGGGGGAAATAGTACCTAGAAGTGTATCCTCGTTTCAATGCCGATGGACGGGGCCCACTTCGGGTCGCCGTCGGAATCGTACCTGATCGTGCCGTCGCTGTTCCTGACAACCGTGGTCGTGACGGTCAGCGCCAGATCGATGGTCGGCGCGACGGGGTAGACGAGCTCGCCCTTGACGATGGTGTTGGCGTCGAAAAGCTCCAGGTCCTGGTCGTCCCCGTCGATCAGGGTCGGCACGAAGCGGTACCGGCTGTAGAACAGGGAGAACTGGAAGCGGTCGAACGGGGAGACCGGGATGAGGCCCGCCTCGAGTATGAGCTTCATCTCCAGGTAATCATCCTTGGAAACGACGATGTCGCCTCCGTCCATCTCGAAGGGCCACAGGTAGCCCGCCTCGAACCGGAGGTGCTGGAACAGGGTGAAGCCCGCCTCGCCGTAGATCCCCAGCGTGGTGACGTCGAAATCCGGGTTCGACGGGTCCGCCAGGTAGGCAAGGAGTTCCGCCGACTGCAGTCCCCGGGCGCGGTCGTAGCCGGGGCCGAAGAAGCCGGGCCGGAAAATGCCGTGGTGCTGCCGGTACTCGAGACGGTAGTCCAGCATCGCGAAGTTGCCGAAAACGCCGGCCATCAGGCCGTAGTTGCGGAGTTTCAGCCCTCCGCCGTCCTCGTAGAAGAGGGCGTCGGTGACCAGGCCCCGGGTTTCCAGGACGCTGGCCGCGTACTCGTTCCGCAGGTACGGCAGGAGCCCCGCGCCGTCCACGAAGAAGATCATCGACGCCAGGTCGCCCTCGAAGAGCGGAAAGTCGATGTCCGCCGCGATGCCGATGAAGATCGGGTCCACGTCCCGTGGGTCCGAGCCGAGGGCGAGGGCGAAGTCGGCGGCGATGGGGTCGGACAGGTCGCCTGAGGGTTCGATGTCCGCCGCCGCGGAGAACCCGAAGCCGAGCCGGAAGGGGTACAGGGGCCGGAAGTACAGGCGGCCGCCGAAAATTTCCGGTTCCGCCAGGTCGGCGGTGAGGGCCTCGAAACCGGCCCTGCCCGCATCGACCCCCAGATTGACGCCCACCCGCCGGACCGCCGGAAAATCGGTGTCGTTGGCGAATTTGCGCACCAGGGAGCCGTGCCCCAGGGTCATGTCGTACAGGTTGCCGACCTTCAGGAAGAACGGGTCGCGCTGTTCGCCGTACTCGATGTAGCGGATTTTCAGCGCCAGGTCCCGCAGGAGATCGCCCGCGGCGTCCATTGTGTCGTCCTTCCAGTCGTAGTCGGTGCCGAAGGACCACTCGTTGTTGCCCAGCGGCTGGTACCAGTCATTGGAGTTGAAAAGGTCGCCGGTGTAGATGATCGGGAGGTAGAAGGCGGCCTTCAGTTTGCCGGTCCTTATCACCGGCTGGACGATGATCCGGGAGTAGGTTTCCCGGTCGATGGTGATGGAGCCGACCTCCA
>CAZGUL010000021.1:0-13222 GCA_964529055.1 uncultured Spirochaetaceae bacterium | reverse complement strand
CCCGAAGGAACCCGAACACCGGGTCCAGGATGCCCGGCTCCCGGGACAGCGAGTCGGCGGGGGCGCCGGAAACGGTGGCAGGTGCGGGGGCATCGGGGGGAGTCTCGGCCTTCGTTTCCGCGGGTTTCGGAAGCTCCTTCGGGACGATGGCCGGGTCGAGCTTGATGAAGTCCATGCCCCGGAAGGCATCGGACATCTGGGCGGCGGAGAGCGCCACGGTCCGGAAAACCGCCGCGAAGGCGTCCGCGGCCTGCCCGGCCCCGAGGGTCAGCGATTCGCCGGAATTCCTGACGAAGGAGACGACCCCTTCCCGTACCGCCACGGCCTCCATGGAGCCCCGGACGACGGCGACGCCGAAATCCGTTCCCCGGACGCCGCAGACCGCGGTGGGCGTGCGGATTTCGTATTTGCCGCCCGCGCCGCGGGCCGCGATGGTGCGGAGCTTTCCGGACAGCAGGGAGAACCCGTTCTTGTCGGATTTCTTGACCCCCGCCAGCCCGTCGATCCTGAACTCGGTGTTGGGGGCCAGTTTGATGATCGAGCCGTTCGGGGACAGCCGGATTTCCGCCGCGGTGTTCGCGGTGATCACCTTGTCGCCCACGGCGAGGTCCATGCCGAAGTGGATGTCGCTGGCCGCGAAGCCGTCGGCGTCGACGACCCGGATCTGGTTTTCGGCCTCGAAATACTCGAGGACCGCTGCCTGCTCCTCCGCCGCCGCGAAGGCCGGCGCGAGGGCCATAAGTATGATGCCCGCAAACGCAAGGCGTACCGATTTCATCTTTCCTCCCTCCCCTTAAAACAAGGCGATCCGGCTCTCGATGCCCGACGTGACCTGCCATTTGTCGCTGCCCGTCGCGGCGGGATCGTAGCGGAGATTGTAAACCAGCGAGATGATCGCCGGGCCGGTGCGGTAGTTCACCCGCGCCCGGATCAGCGCCTCCTCCCTCCATTTCCTGAAGTCGTCGAAGTTCGCCATGTTCTGCTTGTCGTACAGCACGTCGAAGAAGAAGCCGGGAACGACCCCCTCCTTGACTTCAAAGAAAGCCTGCCAGGAGAAGTAATTGCCGTCGATCGCCCCCAGGGGCCCCGCGGCGCTGGTGGTGAAGACGATGGTGTCCGCCAGGGCGCTGAAGCCCAGCGTGGCGAACCAGCCGATCCCGCCCTTCTTCTCCACCGTCCCGTCGTAGACCAGGTACTGGTCCGGCCGGAACAGGTCGTAGGACGCGCCGAAGTAGGTGGGGATGAAGTTGTCTTCCATGAAACGGAGCTGGGCCCCGTAGCTGATGAACCGCACGAGCCGGCCGCCGAAGCCGGTCATCGCGCCGGAGCCTTCCTTCTGGACGACCCCGTCGCCGAAAACCGCCAGGGACAGGAGGTCGCCGGCCAGGAGGGGCAGGCGGAAGTCGACGCCGTAGACGAGGACCTCCGCGTCCGTCGGCGGCAGGAGGGCCGGCGGATAATTCTCGTAGAGTTCGGCGAAGTAGCGGGGGTCCCTGTCCATAGCGACGGTGCCGCCGATCTGCAGCTCGGTGAGGAGCGGCAGGCTCGAACCGGCCAGCGGCCGGGTGTACAGGCGGGCGCCGACCACGTCGAAGCGGGCGAGGTTGGCGGCGAAGCTTTCGAAGCCCACGTACGGGAAATTGAACAGTTTGCCGTCCACATCCAGGCTGAGGCCGAAGATCCGGGTTTCCGGCAGGAAGAGGGCGTTGGAGTAGCCTGCCATGATGAAACCGTTGCCCAGGGTGGCGTCCTCTATGGTGCCGAATTTCGCGAAAATCGGGTCACCTTTCAGGCCGTAGCGGATGTACCGGATCTTGGGCAGGTAGACATCCAGGAATTCCTGAAAATCGCCGACCACCCAGTCCTCCTCCCGGACTTCGAACTCGTCCCCGTCGGTCCCGCCGGTCGTACTGAAGTTAAGCTTGAAATCCAGCCCGATCGCGAATTTGCCGAGAACCAGTTCGGGGGCCAGCATGAGGGTCTGAAAGGTGTAGGATTTAGGCGCCGGCGAGGGTTGATATGAAGGAAAACTGTTTGTACCGATGCCGATTCCCAAGCCGAAGGAAAAGCCCGGGCCTTCCGGCGCGCCGTCGGACGCGCTTTGCGCGGACGCGGGAAACCCCGCGGCGACGAAAATAACGACCACGAGAACGAGAATGCCTCTCATCTTCATTGCGACCTCCTGCCGTGTTCACGCTAAATATACACCCGGGAAAGGGCAAAAATCCACGGAAAACCGGCGGCCGCGCGGGGAGGCTAAAACATCAGATGGACGGAGAGCCCGCCCCCCAGGCCGAGGAGGACCCGGTATCCCGGCGGGAGGCCCGAGTAGTCCTTCTCGATGCCGACCCCCAGGTTGATTTCCGCCTTGATGAAGCCGTTCCGCCGCAGGGTGAGGGCCGTTTCGTGGCCGAGAACGAGGTAGCTCTTCAGGCCCTCGAGGCGGTTGTAGGTGAGGTCGATTTTTTCGGTGTGCAGGTAGTAGGCGCCGTCCTCCATCGCCGTCCGCAGGATACTCAGGCCGAAATCCCGCAGCATCGGGCTCCGCCGGACGTATTTGACCGACCCCGTTCCCCGGTACGTGAAGGACTCCTTGTCCTCCACCGTCAGACCGTGGTCGAGAATGAACCGGTTGTTTTCGCGGCCCAGGATCGTGATGACCTGGTGGGTCGTCACGGTGAGTTCCCTGTCCGTCTCCCCCTCCCGGGTCAGCAGGGTCATGCCGTTCCGGAGTTGGAACTCGTCGCTTTCGTACCAGGAGAAGCGCGGGTGGGCCCCCTGCCTGCCGAAAAGGTTGATCGCGAAGTTCGTCATCGACAGGCTCCAGGTGTTCGACGCGCCCAGGACCTCGCCGCCCCGGGTCAGTGTCTTTCCCGCTTCCGCCTCGGCCTGGGCCGGGACCAGGAGGTCCGTGATCCGGGAGCCGAAGGGCCGGGAGAATCGCAGGCCCGCCTTCGACGTGTATTCCCCCTGGATGTCCCCGAGGGTGTCCTTCGCGAAGCTCGACCGCCCCAGAGGGGAGAATATCTCCGCGAAGGGGACGGAGGACCACAGGTAACGATGGTCGGAGAGGGCCGTTCCGTAGGACCGGAGGTCGGAACCGAAGTCCCCCCCCGCCGGGGACGGCCGGAGCGCCGTCGACGACCGGGAATACAGCAGGGACAGCCGCCGTCCCGGATCGTAGGGGCCGCGCCGGAACCGGAGCGGCACCTCCAGCGAAAAGGCGGCCCCGTTCCGCTGCCGTCCGTCCAGGGCCGCGGAGTTGTCGTAGGACAGCTCCGCCCCCGCGGCGAGTCCCGCCGTTTTCCCCCGGACGGCGGCGTCCAGGTCGTACCTGCCCCGGCGCCGTTCTCCGGTTCCTTCCGTCCACGGCAGCAGCAGCTCGTAGGAGGAGAGCCAGCTTTCCCCGTAGGAGCCGTCTTCCAGGGCGAAGCCGTCGGCGGTGTTTTCCAGGCTTCCCAGCATTTTCAGCGAAAAGATTTCCCCCTTCGCGTAGTCCGCGGAGCCCTCCCATGTCTGGACCAGGTTCCCCGCGGAGAGGACGCTTTCGGCCTCGGCGCCCAGGGAAAAGCCGGCCAGGGGCGCGGCCTCGATCCGGTTCGTCCGGCTCATGGCGGGATCCGGGGTGTTGTAATCCCGCTTGTACCGCTCCGCCAGGACCAGGGGGCCTCCCGCGGCGGGAAAGCGCACCGCGTGGCCTCCCTCGAATTCGGTCCTGTCCTCCAGGCGGGAGAAGGAAAATTCCCCCTCCGCGGCAAGGAAGTCGAGAATATCGGCGGAAACCGTCGTCGCCGATACAAGGAGCCCCGGCTCGATGTCCGCGTCCTTCTGCGACGGGAACCGGGCCGTCCGTCCGTTCAGTTTTTCCGTCACCGCCAGATTGGACACGACCGGGACACCCCCGACGGACACCGCCGTTCCCGGAACCGAGAAGGCGAGCTCCGCCGAGCCCGCGAAGCCCAGGCCGTCCCGCGGGTCCGACAGGTGGACCTCGTCCAGGTACAGGACGCCGCTTTCCGCGGTGTCGTCCCCGTTCTCCAGCCGCAGGCTGAAACGGGTGAGTTCCCCATGGCCTGCGTCCACCTGCGGGGCGGGAAGCGCCGCGGCGCCCAGGGTCGCCCTGCGGCCGGGCATGTCCACGACCAGTTTTTTCCACACGTTGTCCGCCGCGGCCGGAAACGTCAGCCGGACGCCCTTTCCCTCCGCGTCGGTGTAGGCGAGGACCAGGTCCGGCGGGTCGGGTCCGGGCGAAGCACCCGGAGTCAGAACGGCGACCCGCAGGAACAGGTTGAGTTTCCGGTAGTCCCCGGCGGGCACCCCGGTGGTGAAGCTCCGGATTTCCCAGGAGCCGCCGGAGGGGATGTCCTGCCACGCCGCCTCGAGGACGTGCTGCGTGCCGTCGCCTGAATGAAAGGTGTCCAGGGTGCTTTTGTAGGCGCGGGTCAGGGACCGGCCGTCGGCGGGGTCGACGACGTCGGGCAGGCTTTCGGGCACTTCCCGCAGGGACAGGGAACCGCCGCCGTCCGCCCGGGAGGCGGCGGCCGCCCCCTCGAACACGATTTTGCCGATCAGGATCCTGCCGGTCCGGGATCCGGCCCCGGTCTTGCGCACGACGATCCGGAGCGAGCGCGTCGCGGCGAGTCTGTTTCTGTCCGCCGCCGGAATCGCGACGAGCCCCGCCTGCCAGGTCCCGGGGGCCGTCAGTGAGGAGGCGGCGTCCGCCGCGAACACCAGGTCCGGGTTTTCCCGTTCCAGCACCGCGTTCCTGTTCGCGTCCTCCGAGTCCCGGTACTCGTTGCCGAAACCCTTCTGGCCCGCGCCGACATAGAGGACCAGGCCCCCGTCGTCGAACTCGTAGCCCCGGGAGGAGGGGCCGGTTTCCTCGTCCAGGCGCCCGTCCCCGTCCAGGTCCTCGTCCAACGCCCCGGCATGCAGGCGCAGCGCCACCTCGCCGTCCAGCTCGACCACCTTGTACGCGAAGCGGACGGACGTTATTTTCGACAGGTCCAGGGCCCCCGTCCAGCCGGTGGACAGGTTGAGCTGGGCGCCGACCCATTCGTCCCCGGCGTCCATCTCGAAATCCAGCACCATGACCTTGTCCGCCCCTTCCGACGCGGCGGAGGCCGTGTAGGGGCCGGGGAGGGAGCCTGAGGCATACGCGAAGGAGTCCGTCGGCGCGGAGGCGTAGGAGTTCAATGTCACCGAGCCGAGGAGGTCGACGCTTTCGAAGTTCTTGAAAAGGAGCCTGCCCCTGTTCGCCGCCGTCATGCCGTCGGCGTAGACGGCGCCGCCCGCGGGGACGGAGGACGGAAACATGTTGTATTTGGACATTTCGAGCTCCATCTCGTGCTTTTCCATGCCCAGAAGGCGGAGGAGCCCCGAGGTGTCCGGATTCATGTACATCACCGCCCCGTCGGCGGCGGCGCGGAAATTCTCGCCGGTGTAGGAGAGCCCGGCCGACGCGCCGAGGTAGCCGGTGTGGTCCCCCGGCTCGGTGCTGTAGCTGCCCTTCAGCACGTTCCACCGCAGTCCCGTGGCCACCTTCAGCAGCAGGTCCTTCCGGAGCTCGATGGTGCTGCCGGAACCGAACAGGATGTCGCCCCCTTCGCCTTCGCCGGAGTAGGTCCTGTAGAACACCTCGATCCGGTCCGAGGCGGCCGGCTCGAACGGAAGGCTCAGGGCCCCGGTCGCGTAATCCACCGAGAAGACCTCCTCCCTGCGGCCGTTGCGCAGCACGCTGACCGAGCCGGGGATGATGTCGTTGGTCAGCGTGTAGCTCTGGATCGGAGTGTAGGTCTGGACGAGGATTTCGAAGTCGGCGCCGCCGCCGTCCGGAAGCCTGTCCGGCCCGTAGAGACGCGGTTCGTCGTCGGCGAAGGGGTACCGGCTCGTCATCGAGCGGTCCGGGTCGGTTTCGCCCAGGACCCGGACCCCGGCGCCGTCGGCGGAGAAGGCCAGGGACAGGGGGACCGCGGTGGGGTACACCGCGTCGGTGTTCCGGCGGACGATCCGCGGCACCGTTCCGGCCGCGGCGGGAAAACCCGACAGGAAGTAGACGCCGTGAATTTCGAAGGGATTGAAGGCGCCGGGATCGTACAGCAGGAGGGTCTGTCTTCCCGCGGCGGAAACCTTGAGCCAGGCTTCCACGTTTCTTCCCATGTAGTCGGGCATTCCCCACGAGAAATCCTCGGGGATCCCCGCGGGGTCTATTTCCACGGGAGGGCCCGTCGTGTACGCCGGCAGCGCGCCGGAACCGAGGCCGGGGGAACCCACGGCGAACCCGCCCTTTTCGTAGTAGGCCAGGACCCGGCCGGGGGAGGCCTTCGTGAGGGTGACTGCGCCGTCGGCGGGCCGGTACGCGTAATCGAAGTTCGTCGCCCTGCGGTAACGCCTGCCGTCGTCGTCGACCACGGTGCCGTCCTTGTCTTCAATGTAGAGCTCCAGGAAATCCGGCCCCGTGTCGGGCAGCACGAAGTATCTGCCTTTCACGTAGGCCGGCGGATCGATCCGCAGTTCCTGCACCTCGTTTTTTCCGACGAAGGTCTTTTTCTGCGGCAGGGACGGATCGTAGCGGAGAAGGAACTCATGGCGGCTCCGGGCGGTCTGGAACATCGCGGAGAGCCCGGGAGACCTGCGGGCCGATCCGGGAAAATCCATGTACGGGTAGGGGCTGATCTCGATGTCCGCGTTTCCCGCCTTGACGGATTGGACGAATTCCCCCTCCTTGCCCTGGTAGCCCAGCAGGTAGGAGTTCATCTCGTAATCCTCGCCGATGGAGGTCTCGAAGTAATATCTCTCCTTGAGCCACAGGGAAATCAGCAGGTCCGGCTTCTGTTCGAAGACGAGCCCGTCGGTGAAACCGGGAAAAACGTAGGGATAGGTGATGCCGTACCCGGGCAGGAAGGCGAGTCCGATGGAGCTTTTCACCGACGCGTCCCAGTATCCGTCCACGAGAAGGTCCACGTCCGCGTCCCCCAGCCCGGTCTCGAACAATGTGGCCGGGGCTTCCTCCTCGGGCAGGATCTGCCCGAAAAGAAGAGGCGGAACGAGAAGGAGAATGAACGCGAGGAGCCCCCCCGGATTTCCCACTTTTTTCATACGCCGCCGGATTTCCGCCCCTTGTGCAAATCACTGTTTCATATGAGAATATACCACGGTGATGGATATGGAAAAGGAGCCGGCGGGAAAATTCCTCGCCGTCGTCTCGGCGGCGGTGGCGGCGCAGGTGCTTCTGGAGGATTTTTCGGTCCTCCTGGACCTGTCGTGGAACGTGCGGAGAGTCCTGCTGGCGGCGGGTCTTCTGGCGGACATCTTTTTCGCCGTCGAGTTTTTCGTCAGGCTCTACGCGGCCGCCCTCGCCCGGCGGACCGGCGCCTACATCCTGCGGGGGGGCGGGTGGATCGATTTTTTCGCCGCCGTGCCGGTCCTGGTGCTGTGGTCGGGCCCTTCCCTGCTGGGGCTTTTTGCCGCGCTGCCGGGGGAGGCAGCCGCCGCGGGGCTCCTGCCCCTGTTCCGGGCCGGCCGGGCCCTCCGGCTCCTGCGGCTGCTGAAAGTCTGCAGACCTTCGGGCCGGCCGGCCGCCGCTGTTCTCCTCGCCGCGGCCGTCGTCGCGGCGCTGGGGGCTTCGGCGCTTCCCCCGGAGGGGCGGTTCGAGGAGGCGGCCGCCTATGTTTCCGCCGCGGCCGATTCCGGCATCGCGGCCTTCGCCCGGACGGAGGAGGGCCTTCTCCGGGTGCGGAAGGGCGGCCGGGACGCGTACCGGCGCTTGGAGGAGGGTGTTTTCCGGGAACATTTCGGCCCCCTGGATTTCGTCTCCTTCGGGGACGGAGGAACGGAATTCCTGTTCAGTATAAAGCCCTTCAACGCGATGCGGGCGCGGGAAAGCCTCGCCGCGGCGCTGGTCCTTCTGGCCTTCATTCCCTTCCTTCGCGGAAAATCACGGAAAAACGGGTAACGCCATGGTCGTGTCCATGATCCAGATCATCATCGAACTGCCGGACGTCGGTTCCATCAAGGAAAAAAGACGGATCGTCCATTCCCTGCGGGACAGGATGCGCCTGAAGTTCCGGGTATCGGCGGCGGAGGTGGACCTCCAGGACAGCCTGAGCTTCACCCAGCTCGGCGGGGCCATCGTGTCGAACTCGAAGGATTTCGGCGAATCGGTGATGCAGAAGGTCCTCCTGTTCATCGAGAACGAGGCGCCCGGCAGGGTGCAGGACGTTCAGATACGCTCGGAAATTTACTGATCGATTGCGCCGGCGGATAAGCCGCCGCGGCCTATTTCGGCGCGGCGTACATGTCGGTGAGCCTGAAATCGGGGTTTTTGCGGCCCGAATCATGGCCGGCTTCGGCGGTGAGGGCGATCTTGAAAAAATGCTGCAGGGGCTCGTAGAGAGGATCCCGCACGCTGATTTCGAATTCGAAGAGGCGCTGCTCGCCCGGCCGGGCCGCTTCGACAGGCCGGGGAAGAAACAGGAAGGTCCCCTCGATCTTCGGGTCCAGAATGAACGGGTTCTGCCAGCGGCCGTCCACCATCGCCGCCGGTTCCCCGCCGCACAGGAGATGCACCGCCGAATTCGCCAGGGGAGCGAAGGTCGTGCAATCCAGGACCCGTCCCTTGATCGTCGGAAAGACGAACACGGGACCCTGCGGCGGGGCCGATTCCCCGGAACCGAGCCCGTAGTATGGGCGCTGCACGCTGGACACCCGGCGGAGCCCGTCGTGCACCAGGGTCAGGATGTCCACCAGGAGCTGGGGATTGTCGTTCAGGGCCTTTTCCGCATGGGCGGCTCCGCGGCCGGAGCTGACATACTGCTGCGGGATCCGGTTCAGCACGTAACAGGCGATGTCGAACCGGCTTTCGGGGGACATGCACCCCGCCGCGCCGCTCTTTCTTTCCTCCTCGTTGCAGGTTTCCTCGACGATACCGACGACCAGGTCCTCCATGAGATTATGAATCTCCATGGGCCTCCCCTTTCGCGCGTTCGCTCTTGATTTCGATGAGGTCCCGCAGCGCTTCCGCCGCGCTCCGGAAATCCCGCAGGGTTTCCTTCAGGGCATAGTAATTGAGTCCCGCGTAATAGATCTTGCTGAAGATCGTCAGGGAAATGTCCTTTTTGAAGGTCTGGAGGTTGAAGTAACAGCCGTATTCGTAGCAGATGCGGAGGGTTTCCTCCATGCGCGAGCGGACGAATCCGCCGAGACTGCGGGACAGGGTGAAGGAAAAGGCGAGCTCCAGGAACTTGCTGTCCTCGTCGATGTAGAGCCCCGCCTGAAACCCCGCCTCGTCGCGGAACCCCGCGGTGTAGGATCCGTCGCCTTCCTCGGCGTCGGCGATTTCGTAACCGAGCTCGCCGAAAATGACCCTGCACCGCCTGATGCGTTCCCGCATGATTTTCGATTGGTTCATGGCTTAAAGATATGACAGAACGCCGGGAGATTCAAGGCCGCCGGTCTACAGAAGGTCCGCGAAAAAGCTGCCGGGATGGGCGATCCGGGCGGCCGCCTCCGCCGGCAGCGCGACCCGGAGGGTCCTGAGCGCCCGGGAGAAACCCCGGACCACCGGGGGCGAGAAAACCGAACCGGCCTCCGCGTATTCCAGCGTGCGCCCCCCCGCGGCCAGAACCGGCAGGTCGATCTCGAAGGTTATCCGCTCCGGGATGTCCACGACCACGTCCTCCGGCCGCACCGGCATTCCCGCCGCCCGGGACGCCTCCGCCGCTATCCGGGCTTCCGCTTCGCCGCGGAGTTCCAGGTCTTCCAGCCGCCGGAAACGTTCCCCGTCCCACGGCAGGTCCACCGCGGTTTTCAGGAGGTCCCGGGCGGCGACCCTGCGGACCAGCGAGAAGGGGGCGAATTCCCGTGCAGCCACGACGCGGAAAAAGTCCTCGTCGTCCAGCCCGTAGAGCTCCTCCGGCCGGATCGCACCCTCCTTCAAGGCCAGGAACACGGCCTTTTTGATCATCGCCGTCGCGATGCGCACGGTTTTGTGCCAGTACACGGCGCGGTACATCAGGTACTTGGAAAAAAGGATGTTCTCCACCGCCGGCAGACCCGCCAGGTCCAGCGCCAGGCCCCGCTCCGGATGGGGATGTATCCGCCCGATGACGAAGTCCGTGTCCTGGACGCCGTAGGGGACACCGCAGTAGTAGGCGTCCCGGTTCAGGTAGTCCAGCTTGTCCGGGTCGAGCACGCCGGAGAGGATGCGCCGGAAAAACACCACTTCCCGGAGTCCCCCGTCGTCGGCCGTCTCGTCGACGATGGCCGCCGCCAGCCGGGGATCCGCCCCGAACCGCCGGGAAATGAGTCCTTCCAGCGGATCGGACAGGATGAGCTCCGCGGTGAGCTTCTCGTGGTTCTTGAGGGGCAGTTCCTTCAGCGAGTGGGTGAACGGAAAATGGCCGATGTCGTGCAGCAGGGCCGCGGCGAGAAAGGCCTTCACCCCCTCCAGGGTAAGGGACGGAGGATCCTCCGAACCCAGCAGGACGCGGATCATTCTTTTTGCCAGGTAAAAAACACCCAGGCTGTGGACGAACCGCGTGTGGGTCGCCCCGGGGTAGACCAGGTGGGCCACGCCGAGCTGCTTGATGCCCGAGAGCTTCTGGAACGGCGGGGACGCCACGATTTCCATGAGTCCGGGGGTCAGGTAGATGTGCTTCCACAGCGGGTCCCGGATCGGTTCGGTGTAGTCCCCGTCCAGGTGGCGTATGATGCGGTCCTTCTCGCTCATCACGGCAATAGTAGTACCGGGGGACGGAGGATGTAAAGGTGCGGATTTGACTATCATCCGTCTCCGGGCTACACTGACCGCGATGGACCGCCGGAAAATCCCGTACACCTTCATCCTGATCGCGGTGCTGTTCCTTTTTGCGGGCTGCGGCCCCCGCGGCGGCCCCGGTCCGGCGCGGCCGGAACCGGCGAAACCGGGGGCCCCGCCGCCGGCGAAGGAAGCACAGCGCCCTCCGGGGCCCGTGCCGGCGCCCCCAGCGGCGGCGCGCCCGGCCGACCCGGCGGCGCCCGTCCGGCCCTTCACGTCCCGGGACGATCCGCTCTACGCGGCGCCGGGATACTTCGTCGTTCCGGAGGATTTCACGCTGGGCGAACTGCAGGGGGGCCGGGAGACCGATTCCCGGGTCCGGGAAACCCACGAGCTTTTCCGGAATTTTTTCACCGATCTCCGGGAGGGACGGAGCCAGGAAAGCCGGATCCTCCCGGATTACCGCCCCTTCATTCTCCGGCGGATTCTGGAATTTTCCGACCGGAAACAGCCCCTGACCGGGGTCCGCATCGGCAGAATCCTTCTTTCCGACAGGAGTCCCGAGGCGGCCCAGGCGAAGGTTCTTCTGTTCGGCGAAAAAGGCCGGGCCCGGGGGGAAATCGCGGCGGAAAAAAGGGACGGAGCCTGGTACGTTTCGGGATTTTTCATCGATTTCTCCGATCTGGAGCGGCCGTATGAGGGGACGGAAGCGGGGACCTTCGATCCCGGCCCGGCGTCCGGGCCGTTTTGAAATATTATTCCGGAAAACGCATGTTTTTTTCCGATTTTTCGTATATTTTAATATAGTGGCGTAAATAAAGGAAACTTTGCCGATGGGTCAGTCCGTATCGCGAATCGAAAAGGAATTCATCTTCAAATCGTTGGTGGACAAGCGTGCCCCCATGGAGATGCGGTACCGCAGCCGCTGGATTTCCTGCCGCCTCTCCGAGGCGGAAGGAAATACCCTGACCCTCCTTCTGGAGGAGGGGGGGCTTCCCCAGCCGGCCCGGGGGGAGGAAGTCAACCTGTACTTCAAATTCCGGGGGAACCGGATGACCTTCCGGACGAAGATCCGTTCGCTGCAGGACACCTCCATGGTTCTGGATGTTCCCCCGGGGGTTTTCCGCGATTTGTCCCGGGGATACGAGCGGGTCGCCCCGACGGAAGGCATGAGGATTTCCTTCATGATCAAGGGGGAGAGGATCGAGCTCGATTTCCCCAAGGCGGAGAGCTCCGACATGCCCGAGATGCCGGAGGAGCCGGCGGTGACGGCCAACTTCGACGCGGCGAAAATCACCAAACTGCTGACCGCGTTTCGCGAGAAGGCGCAGAACCTGGCCTCCGAAAACAAGATTGTCATGTTCCGGGAAAGGCGTCCCGAGAATTTCGAGGAGAAGCTCATCGCCTACACCGGCAAGGTCTTCCTGTACCCCCAGAGCATGAGCGCGAACGTTCCGGAAAAGGACCTCATCCTGTCGCCCCGGGTCCTCTCCCGGGAAGAGCTCGTTCTGTCCCAGACGAACCAGGGAGTCGAGCTTTTCGAGGTTTTAAAAACCCTTGCCGTGGTGAACGAGGAGAAGGAAAAGAAGAAGGTCCTGCAGGAGCTGTATTCGCCGATTCTCTACCACAACTACGTCATAGGCTACCTCTACCTGGTGACTTTCAGGGACGGCGGGCGCCGTTTTTCCCGGAAGGTCGTGGATTTCATGCAGCAGTTCGGCCGCCTCCTCGCCTACAGCCTCAAGGTGAACGGCTACTTCAAGGGCGAACCGGTGAAGGAACGGGTCGACAGGGCGGAGGTCATCGACATCAGCGCGTCGGGCATCCAGTTCTGCCTGCCGCTGAAGGAATACGACGCTTCCTTCCTGCTTTTCGCCGACATCGAGTTCACCCTGCACATCGGGAAGCGAAGTCTCACGATCGGCGGAAGAATCATGAGGAAATTCAGCGACCAGGGCCGGCTCTACATCGGGATCATGTTCCTCGACATCGCGCAGGCGGACCGCCTGTTTCTGCTGGAGCACCTGTACGGCACAACCGACATCCCCGACGTCTATCCTTCGTCCGAAGAATGGTCGGAGTAGGGGAGCGGAATGGTCTTCATCATCCTGGAACTTAACGGTTACAGGCAGCTTCAGCGTCTCGCGCCGGAATTCGTCGGAGACCTTGAAAAGGCCCTGGCGGCCGCCGCCGAGGTCCGGGGAGGGGCTGCGCGCCGGGCGGACAACGGCACCCTGCTCTACCGGTTCGACGATGCCGGCGAGGCCGCGGGGATCCTGGCCGCGGCCTTCGCGCTCCGGGACCATCTTCTGGGCAGGGAAGAGCTGCGGGGTTTCGTGCTCTTCGCCGAAAGTTTCCCGGGCGGCGAACCGATGGACGCCGCCCTTCGCGACCTCCGGGGATGGATCTTCAACAGGGAAACCGAGGATTGTCTTCTCGTCGGCCCCCGGGCCGCGGACCTTTTCC
>CAZGUL010000020.1:0-16524 GCA_964529055.1 uncultured Spirochaetaceae bacterium | reverse complement strand
TCCAATCGTATACCTGTTCGGTTCCATGTTTATAAGATTTACCTTCACAAAGCCATTTGCCGTTTAGATTTGGAATTTTAAAAATAGCGATTCTCCATAGCAAATTATTTGAAAGAAAAAATAGAATCGCAAATATTAATGATGCTCCGATAGCTAATTGAATCTCTAAATGGTAAGTGTTATTTATGCGACTGATTAAGCTTGTGATAAAAGTAGATAAAGATACAGATAGGATTGAAAGATAGAATAAGTATTTTTCTTTTTTATGTCCTTGAATGGAATACTCGTGCATATTTTCTCCTTCACAATCAATATAAGAAACCCGTGCGAAGCATCCGCCGAACATATACCAATCACCTTTTTTCCCTGATTCTCCACCCGATCCCCCGAACCATACAAAACAATTGTTCCCCCTGCCGTCCGGCACCGCCCCCTGCACGCTTTTTCTCTCTCCTCTTTCTTCCTCTTCCCTTCGCGCCTTCGCGTCCTTGCGGTATCCTCTTTCTCTTTTCTTCCTGCCTTCCTCTTCCCTTCGCGTCTTTGCGTCTTTGCGCTATTCTCTTTCTCTCCTCTTTCTTTCTTCCTCTCCCCTTCGCGCCTTCGCGCCTTCGCGTAACACGTGTCTTCTCTCCGCGCCGCCCGGCCGGTCATGTCCCTGCCTTTCCTTGCCTCGCTTCCGCTTCGCTCTTCAAGGCCGCAAGGCCCTGTTCCACCGCCTTCGAAAGCATTCGTCTCATCATACCCCGGAACAGCCACGCAACCGGGCCCTCGAACGACTCGGCGGTCCGGACGATCGTGCCGCCGTTCTTCTCCGTGAAATCCCACACGTGAATCGCCCGTATCCCGAGCGTGCGGCCGGACCATACAATCCGCTTTGGGCGCTCCACCCGTTCAAGCGTGGAACGTATTTTTACGCCGTCGGCCGTCCAGACGAAAGTGCCGCCTTCCCTGACATCGCCCTGCATTTCCATTTTCGAAACGCTCTTGTTCCAGGCCGGCCAGCTTGTGAAGTCCGTCAACACATCCCAGACCGCCTCCGCCGGAGCATTCACGAATGCGCTCGCGGAAGCGATAGCCGGCGCACGCAGGTTTACGTCATCCAGCACACCATCTTCTTCTCGGGGCATACCATTCTCCTCACGACTTTTGCATTATTCTACACCCGATCCGCCGAACCATACAAATCAATTGTTCCTCCCGCCGTCCGGCACCTCCCCCTGCACGCTCTTTCTCTCTCCTCTTTCTTTCTTCCTCCTCCCTTTGCGCCTTCGCGTCTTCGCGTCTTTACGTTATTCCCCATCTTCCTTCGCGTCTCCGCGCCTTTGCGTTCCTCTTCTCTCTTCCTCTTTGCGTCTCAATGCCACCGCGTTTCTCTTCTCTCTTCCTCTTTGCGCCCTTGCGTCTTTGCGCTCCTCTTTTCTATCTTCTTTCCCCTCTCCCCTCTGCGCCTTTGCGGCTCTGCGCCTTTGCGGCTTTGCGCCTCTGCGTTATTCCCCCTTTTCCCGCTTCCTCTGCCCTCTGCGCCTTTGCGCCTTCGCGTTCCTCCTCTCTTCTTCTTTCCCCTCTTCCCCTTTGCGTCTCCGCGCCTCCGCGTCTCCGCGCCCTCCCGTCGGCCGCCGGTCGTCTTGCGCTTCTCCTTCGTCTTTTGTATAGTGGCATTATCTAAAATAGTAAATAATTAAATTATCTCTCAGAGGTGAAGAATGCTTACATCGATCCGGGCCAGAACAATGGCGGCCACCGCGGTGCTGATCCTTTCGCTGTCCGCGGGACTGGCGGTGATTTTCTTCGGGACCGAGGGAATCCTGCGGGACGCCAGGTCCCTGTACGAGCGGGATTTCCTGTCCATGAACCGTCTCATCGAGGCCGACCGGGACGCCTACCAGGCGAAAACGGCGCTCCTCCAGCTTCTCCTCCTCCGCGGCGGCGGGGAAGCGGACAAATTCCAGGGCGAAATCGCCGAAAACCGGAAGCAGACCGAGGAAAGGTTCGCCGATTTCGTGAAGCTGTCGGGTGTTTCCCATGACCTGGACGCGGTGCGGCGGTTTTCCTACACCCATGGCGAATGGAGCCGCGAGACCGACGGCATCCTCGAGCTCGCCGCCTCCGGTGACTACGACGGCGCTGCGGCCAGATTCTTCGCCTGGGATAATGCCGCCGCATTCGACGACATGCGCGGGACGCTGGACGGCCTCACGGAGATTTCGCTGAAGAACGCCGACGCGAGCTACTCCGGGATGCGGTCCCGCGCGCGGACTGTCACCACGGCGCTGGCGGCCGCCGCGGCGGTCATCGTGCTGTCCCTCCTCGCCCTTGTCCTGGTCATCTTCCGGGGCATGCTGAAACCTCTTGCCCGCACGACGGAGCTGATGAGGGAAATCGCGTCCGGCGAAGCGGACCTGACCAGGCGGCTCGACGTGAGGCGTGACGACGAGATCGGCCGCCTGTCCCGTCATTTCAACGACTTTCTCGCGGGACTCGCCGGGATAGTCGGCAGGATCGTCGGCGTGTCCCGGGAAGCCCGGACCCTGCAGAACGACGTTGCCGCCGGAACCAGCCAGTCCACCGCGGCGGTGACCCAGATCGCGGCCAACATCGAGGCGATGAAGTCCCGGGCCGGCGCCCTGGAATCCAGCGTGGACTCCACCGCCGGCTCGATCCGGACCATCGGCGGCAGCGTCCGGGAACTGAAGGAGCGCATCACCTCCCAGGCGGCGATGGTGGAGGAGTCCTCGGCGGCGATAGTCGAAATGACCGCTTCCATCAACAACGCAGCGGACGTGGCATCCAGGCGCCTCGCGTCCTTCTCCGCCCTGGACGCCGTCATCGGCGAGGGAACCGGCGCCGTGAACAACAACGCCGAGGCCATCGCCCGCATCACCGGCAGCATCGCGTCGATCCGGGAAATCACCGACATCATTTCCTCCGTGGCGTCCCAGACCAACCTTCTCGCCATGAACGCCGCCATCGAGGCCGCCCACGCCGGGGCCGCGGGCAAGGGCTTCGCCGTCGTCGCCGGGGAAATCCGCAAGCTCGCGGAATCCGCGGCGGCCCAGTCGAAGGGGATAAGCTCCCTGCTGAAGCAGATCATCGGGGACATCCGGTCCGCAGAGGAGGCGGGGACCCGGACCAGCAGCTCGTTCCGCGGCCTGACGGACCACATGGTGGACCTGAAATCGGCCCTGGAGGACATCGCGGCGGGAATGGACGAGCTGCGCAGCGGGGGCACCCAGATCAACGAGGCGATGACCGGGATCCAGTCCATCACGGGCAGCGTTTCGGAGCACGCGGCGGGGATCGAGTCCTCCCAGGCGGACATCGCGGCGGACACCGAGAACGTCCGTCAGCTCACCGGGAACATCGTGGGCGGCATGCAGGAAATCGCCGCGGGGGCCTCCCAGATAAGCGGCGCCATGAACGAACTCACCGAATCCACGGCATCCCTCACCGGCCTGGTGGACGCGCTCGACTCCCAGGTGGGGAGGTTCACCATCGGGGAAAAGGAGAAATAACCGCAGAGGCGCGGCGGGCGCCACAGGCGGCGACCTCTCCGGGAGCGGGCCGCCGGCGTTGCGGGGCAACCGCCTTACGCGGGAACCGCCGCCTTTTCCCTGTTGTTCCCCGACTTTTTCTCCATTTCGGATACGAGGATCGTCCCGGCAAGGTCGCCAAGGCAGTTGATGGTCGTGGTACCCATGTCGAAGAGCCGGTAGAACGCGGCTATGATGCCGACAATCTCGACGGGCAGACCGACTGCCTGAACCATGACAAGCAGCTTGACGATGCCGCTTCCGGGGATCCCGCCGCCGCCGGTGGAAAGGATCGCGGAAAGAAGAACCACTTTCAGCAGAACTCCCAGACTCAGCGGAGTGCCGATAACCTGACTTATAAAGACGATGACTCAGCCGTACAGGATGACGCTGCCGTCATAGTTGATTTGCGACCCCAGCGGAATCGTGAAGCCGGAAATCGTGTCGGAAACACCGAACTTCTCCCTGGCCACTTTCAGGTTCACGGGAATGGACGCGACGCTGCTGCAGGTTGAAATCGTATAGACCCACAACTCCGCGCTGTCCTTCAGGAATTTGAAAGGATTTATTCCCGCCATCGCCCACAGCAGCGAACCGTAAACGACCACGGTGTGCAGAAGGCAGGCAAGGTAATACGTCCCCGTCAACGTGGCCATGCTGGTGAAGATTCCCGCTCCATACTTCGCGAAGGAATCCGCCATCAGAAAAAAGATTCCGACGGGAGACACCATCATGACGATACCGATGAGGGAGAACACCATTTCGCTGAAGGCGTGGAAGCCGTTCATCACTGTTGTCTTCAACGCGGCATCCTTCATCCGCAGGACCGAGATACCCAGCAGCACGGCGATCACGAGGGTTTGCAGAATGTTGCCTTCCGTGAAGGAACGGAACATGTTCGGCGAGAACATGTTCAGGAAGAAATCGGCGATTGTAATTTCCTTGGGAGCCGCGATTTTCTGTGACGCAAGTCCCGTGAAATTCGCGATATGCCCGGGCCTGAGAAGTGTGGCCACGACGATGCCGACGACACTGGCCACCAGAGTCGTGATGATATAGTACGTGAGGATCCTTCCGCTGATCCGTCCCAGGGCCTTGAGGTTCTTCTGCGAAATGATGCCCGTAACAATGGTTACCAGAATCATCGGCACGATGATCAGGTTGATCCCGTTGAGCCAAATCCGGCCGATGAAACCGAGCTGTGTCATCGGTTTCCCGATCGCGAGCCCGAAAACCGCCCCCAGGAGCATGGCGAGAAACACCTGGGTCGCCAGACTGACCTTTTTCCCCATAATTTTCATGGAACACCGCCTTTGATTAAAATAAAGGGCTTCCGCCCTCCTGCGACCTCACGAACTACAGCGAAGCGTCTATTTCCTTTATAACTCCTGCCGCGCCTTCGGCATCCTTCCGGTCGATCCCCTTATAAAAGACCAGCCGCACGCTGCTTCCGATCACCGGCCGGATCCAAAGGCCCCGCGCCTTCGCCCGGGCACAGAAATCCTCGGGGCTCACGCCCGCCCCGGACATGTCCAGCATGAGGATGTTCGACTGCACCACCGCCTGGACCTTGATCCTGCGCAAATCCCGGAGTTTTTCCGCAGTGTACCGGGCGTTTTCATTATCTTCCCCGAGGCGGACGATATTGTTGCGGAGAGCGTAAATACCGGGAGCGGCGATGATTCCGGCCTGCCGCATGTTTCCGCCCAAAAGTTTCCGGGTGAGGCGGGCCTTCCGGATGAACTCCCGCGTTCCGCACAAAAGAGATCCCACGGGCGCCCCGAGTCCCTTGGAGATGCAGAACATTACGGAATCCGCGTGAGCGCACAGATCGGCGGCTGCGACGCCGAGGGCCGCAGCGGCGTTGAAAAGCCTCGCTCCGTCCATGTGTACGGGAACGCCGTACGACTCGGCGGCATTCTTTATCACACCCATTTCCTCCGGGCTCATGCAGAAACCGCCGGAAAAGTTGTGGGTGTTTTCAACACATACCAGGCTGACCGGACTTTTTCTCAGGTGGACCGTCATGCTCTCCAGGTCGGGAACATTTCTGCCGTTCAGCTTGTAGAAAAGCGGCGTAAGCCGTCCGAAGTTCCGGTCGAAGACGACCTTCTCCGTGATGAAGATGTGCTGGATTTCGTCCACCAGCACCCCGTCTCCCGGCCGGCAGTACGTGAGGATCGCGGCCGTGTTGGCCATCGTCCCGGAGGGAAAAAGAACGGCCTCTTCCTTGCCCGTGATTTTCGCGGCCAGATCTTCGAGCTCGTTGACGGCCAGGTCTTCCCCGCGACCCCGCGCGTCGGCCCGGCCGTCATCCCCGAGTTTCGCGGTCAGAATGGTTTCCAGCATCGGTCTGTCGGGCAGAGTCAGCGTATCGCTTCGAAGATCGATCATTTCGGCCCTCCTCACGAGTTCATGCGCGGCGAAATTTGCCATGATTAAAAAAGCAATAAATATGCCAACGATCACCCGGAGCAGAGAAACCGTTTTTCTTCAGGCGGGAGCGGTAAATCGCCGTCAGGCTGCCGTCACAGGATCCGCTTTAACCCTTTTTGGACGGATTTTGCGGCGTTTTCGCCCGGCGGTGGTGACCGGCGGGGAGCCATCGTCGTCGCGTCCGTTGCGCATGCAACACATGAAACGCAACACGCGTCACGAAGGGGAGCCGTTTACGGAAAACCTCCGTGCTTCCGCAGAAGCCGCCACAAGGTGCTGCGGTGGATTTTCAGAATATCCGCCGCCCGGGAACGGTTTCCCGCCGCGCGGCGAAGAGCATCTTCCACGGCGCTTCGCGAAACGGACGGCCGAGGTCCGGACTGGTCCTCACCGTCGGCCTGATCCGTGCAAGGCTCATAACTGCAGAGCATTTCCCGCACGGTCGGCGCGTCCATCACCCTGTCCCGTTCGACGATGGCGATCTTTTCCAGAAAATTCCGGAGCTGGCGGACGTTGCCCGGCCATGCGTAGCGCTCCAGGACGGCGACGGCGTCTTCGGTAAATGCGGGTTCCTTCATGGTCGCCGGATTGGGCCGAAGTTCCCGCACAAGACAGCCGATGTCCTCGGGACGCTCCCGAAGCGGAGGAACGAGCAAAGTGAGAACGTTGAGCCGGAAAAACAGGTCCGCGCGGAATTTGTTTTCCTTCACAAGATCCGCCAGTTTTTTGTTCGTCGCGGCGATGATCCGGACATCGACGGGAATGAAGCCGTCGCCGCCGAGCCGCATGACCTTTTTATCTTCCAGAACGCGGAGAAGCCTGCCCTGCAGGGTGAAGGGCATCTCACCGATTTCGTCCAGAAAGAGGGTGCCGCCGTGAGCGAGTTCGAACAGGCCCGGTTTGCCGCTTTTCTTGGCTCCGGTAAAAGCCCCTTCCTCGTAGCCGAACAGTTCGCTTTCCAGGATGCTTTCCGGGAGGGACGCGCAGTTGACGGCCACGAAGGGGCCGCCGCGGCGCGGACTTTCGTTGTGAATGCTTTGGGCGAAGAGCTCCTTTCCGCTGCCGGTTTCGCCGCTGATCAGGACGGTGGAAGGCGCGGCGGAGAAAACCTTCGCGGTGTCCACACAGGCCCGGATGGACCGGCTCGTTCCCTTTATGTCCGCAAACCGATAAACCGCGTACAGTCCCTTGGAGAGAATCCGGTCCCGAATTTTGCGCTCTCCCATGGTTATGGTGCGGGTGTCGTTGAAGGTTATGACGGCGCCGATGATTTCATCATCGAAATGCCGCAGCGGAATGATGTTGTACAGAACCGAAGTCCCGTTCAGGTTGGCGACTTCCTGCAATTTTTCCTTCCCGGTGCGCAGAACCTCGGGAAGGTCGTCGAACTCGGGAAAAACATCCGTCAGGCGCAGACCTGTGGGGTCGTTCGCGTTCCGCAGAAATCCCGCCGCCGTCCTGTTGATCAGCGTTACGTCACCTGCGGTATCCACGGCGACGAATCCCTCCCGGGTGGTGTTGAGGACGGCGTTCAGCTCCTCGTTTTCCCGGGCCTCCCGGGCCATCGCCGCCAAAAGCGCCTCCGCCTCCGCGCAGGCATGCTCCAAGGCCTTTTCGCTGAAATCAATCCTCACGTGGTTCATGCCCAGCTCCCGGGCTATTCGGGCCTGCAGCTTGCCGCCCACAAAAACTTCGACGCCGTCCGCCTTGAGGCGCCGCATCAGCTCCCGTGTCTCCCTTTCGTCGCCGGCGAAGACCTGGGTTATGGAAACATTGAGCAGAGGATTGAGCGAGTCCAGACCTTTCATCAGGTTCGTGAATCCGACGACTCCTATGCGTCCGCCGATCCTGGCGGCATCCGTCAGCGCGCGGATCATGTCCTCGAACGGGATGGGAATGTCCACCACCGGCACGTCCAGGGCGCGGCGTATTTTCATCGCCGTACCACCCCGGGCGAGCACCACACGGCAGCCCCGCTTCAGCAGGGCGCGCGGATTCTCCGGGTCGTAGACGAGGATGTCCACGTCTTTCCCGAGTTTCTTGAATATGCCGTCCGCGAGGGCGATGAAGTCCTCGTTGTACGCGGCGTAACAGATCTGACTCATGGATTTTCCTGCCCGCCGCCGCCCCCGGCGGCCGCCGCAGGCGGCGGTTCCGCCGGGCCCAGCCCCTCCCCGCGGGAAGAGGCCGCCGGTAGAAGGTCAGCCCTTCAGGCTGTCGGGCACCTTTCCGCCGTTTTCGGCGAGTTTCTTCAGGACCGCCTTGTGCAGCGCGATATTCTGCTCCGCGGTTCCGTGTTCGCCCGCGTTTACGTTGAGTTCCGCGGCGAGTTTCTTTCGCGCGGTGAGGCTCGAATCCAGGCCGAGGAGTTTCAAAAGGTCCACGATCGAGGTGCGGTAATTCCCGCCTCCGCCCTTCTTTGCCGCCATTTCCTTGAGGACCGCGTCGATGTCGACGCCCTGCAGGACCGCGCTTCCGTCCTTGGCCGTTTCCGCGGCCAGGGTCTCCTTCGCTGTTGACGGGGATTTTCCCAGAAGCTTGTTCATGATGTCGCCGAAGATTCCCATGTCTTTTCCTTCCCTGTTCTCGTGAGATGCGCGACGTTCGCGCCGGCCGCGTACCGCGGCGGGTATCCTATAAACTTAGGCTCCCCGGCGGCTGTTGTCAACCTTTGCGGAACATCCGCTTTTCCTCGCCCCGCAGGAGGCGTCGGATGTTGGCCCGGTGGGTGAAGACGATGAGAAGCGCGATGGGGACGGAGGCGCCGAGAAGGAAGGGCGACACCGGAGCGATTCCCGCGGCGTTGAAAACAAAGAGAATGACGGGAAACGCGGCCGCCACGGCGATGGACCCGACGGACACGATTCCCGTGGCCGCCACCACCGCGACGAACACGAGGAGGGCGGCGGCGAAACCCGCCGGGTACAGGGCGGCTATCATTCCCGCGGCGGTGGCGACTCCCTTGCCGCCGCGGAAAGACGCGAACACCGTCCAGATGTGGCCGCACACCGCGGCGACCCCCGCGGCGAGGGCCAGGGCGTCCGCAGGAAGCGCCGGGGTCTCCATGCCGGAAAAAAGCGGCAGCCGCGCGGCGCACAGCACCGCGAACACCCCCTTGCCGATGTCGACCAGGATGACCGCGATTCCCGCCTTCCAGCCGAAGACCCGCACCGCGTTCGTTCCCCCCGCGTTGCCCGAGCCGTAATCCCGGATGTCCTTGCGGAAAAAAAGCCTGCCCACGACGATGCTCGTGGGGACCGAACCGGCGAGGTATGCCAGCAGCAGGACCGCCGCCAGGTGAAGGTATTCCATCATCGCAGCCCTACGCGCGCGCCGCCGGGGGCGCATCCCCGGGCGAGGCCGGCGCGATCCAGGCCACCGCCACCGTCCCGAAACCGGTGTGCAGGGCCAGGGCCGGCGACGCGTCCAGGGTGAAGACCTCCCCGGCGGGAGCGAAATGCTTTTCGATTTCCGCCTTGAACCAGGCGGCGGCGTCGGGCGAATCCACGTGGGCCACCGCGAATTCCGCCGCCGTCCCCGGACCCAGCCTCCGGGCGAGAAGGTCCATGATTTTCCTCTTTCCCGCATCCGCTCCCCGGACCATGGCGGCCTTGACGATGCCGCCCTTTTCGTCCAGCGCGAGGAGGGGCCTGAGCCCGAAAAGCCGCGCGATCAGCCCCTTCGCTCCGCGGAGGCGTCCGCTCCGCAGAAGCGCGTCCAGCGTCGGGATCGTCACGAGCATCTTCACCCTGCCGGCCAGGTCCTCCGCGAGCCGCAGGACCTCCGGAAAGGCCGCGCCGTCCTCGACGGCCCGGATCACCCGGCGCGCGACCAGCCCCAGTCCCACGGTCAAAGTCCGGCCGTCCAGGATGTGGACCGCGTCCCGCCGGGGAAGCCTCTCCAGGGCGGCCCGCGCCGATTTTATCGTGCCGCTCAGGGCGCCGGCGATTCCCAGGTAGAGCACATGCCGGTAATGCCCGGCCAGGAAACCGAACACCTTTTCGAAGTCCCCCGGCGCGGGCTGGGACGTCGTTCCCGGCGGCCCGGAATGGCCGCGCAGGAGCTCGTAGAAATGCCGGGGTGTCAATGCCGTCTTGTCCAGGTAGCTCTTCTCGCCGAAGAGGACCTTGACGGGCACCATGTGAACGAAGGGTTTTTCCAGGTACTCCGGCGGGATGTCGCAGGTGGAATCCACCACCAGGGCGATCTCGGTGCCGGGCGCGTGGGCCGCGGCGAACTGCTTGCGCATGTCCTCGGCCTTCTGGTCGGAGAGGACGCCGTACTTTCCGGCTATCCGGAAAGCCTCCCCGGGATTGTCGGTGTGAAGGTGCACCTTCGCCGTCTCCGGCGACCCGGCGACGATGAGGGAGTCACCCAGCAGGGCCAGCTCGACCCGCAGGCCGCCGTGGTCGATGTTTTCCCCCCGTACGACGCATTCGGTGCAGTACCGGAAATTGATCTCCCCGTTCGCCGCGGTGATGACCGGCGCCTCGTCGGCGGCCAGATCGTCCGCCTTCTCCGCCTCCCGGATCCTCCCCTTCTCGATGAAATGCGCGATCCCCTCGATCATGTGCACGAAACCCAGGGCCCCGGCGTCCACGACCTTCGCCTTTCTCAGGGTCGGGAGCATGCGGCGGGTCTCCTGCAGGGATTCCCGGGCCCGGGCCAGGGCCTCGGAGAAAAGACTCACGAAATCCCCGGTCCGGCGGCTCGCCTCCTCCAGTTTTTCGCTCCAGGCCCGCAGCACCGTCAGGATGGTTCCCTCCACGGGCTCCGCGACGGCCTTGTAGGTGTACTCCACCGCCTCCCGCGCGATGGCGCCGAAATCCCGGGCGTCGATGCGGGTCCTGTCCCTGATGCCCGCGGTGAGGCCGTAGAAGAACTGGGACAGGATGGTGCCCGAGTTTCCCCGGGCGCCGGCGAGGGCCGCGTCCGCCGCGGTCCGGCTCACCGCAGGAAGCCCCCGGTCGGAGCAGCGCAGGAGCCCGCCCGCGAGCGCGCGCAGGGTGCCGGACATGTTGGTGCCCGTGTCCCCGTCGGCGACGGGAAAGACGTTGATGGTGTCCAGCTGTTCCCGGTACATGTGCAGGCGGCGGGCCGCCGCGATGAGAGCCCGCTTCAGCCGGGGACCGTCTATATAGGTTATCCGCATTCGAAACCCTCCGCACGCGCATTTAATCGGCCGCCGGCCGACACAGAAAAAGATACCATTATTTCGGCAGCGCGGCTACTGCGGCGGGTTGACACCGGGCGTGGAATCGGCGAGTGTAGACCATCCATGGATCGGGTCGCGACCAGCGGAATCCTGATGTCCGCGGTCCTGGGAACGCTGCTCTCCGTCTTCGGGCTCCTGCTGCTCGACCCGCTGATTCATGCCCTGGGCGCCACACAGACCATGGCGCCGTACGCCCGGGATTACGCCCGCGTCATCCTTCTGGCCGCCCCGGTGATGGCGTCTTCCTTCGTGCTCAACAACCTGCTGAGGGCGGAGGGAAAAGCCGCTTTCGCGATGGCGGGAATAGCGACGGGCGGGATCCTCAACATCGTTCTGGACCCCCTTTTCATTTTCACCCTCGGAATGGGTATTTCCGGAGCGGCGACCGCCACGGCGATCAGCCAGTTCGTCGGTTGCGGCATCCTTCTTTTCCCGTTCCTCCGGGAGAGGACCATAACCCGGCTGGACATCGGCAAAAGGTCACGAAGCGCCGACATATATCTCCTGATCGTCAAATTCGGGCTTCCCTCCTTCTGCCGGCAGGGACTGGCCAGCGTTTCCTCCGTCGCGCTGAACGTGAACGCGGCGGTCTACGGGGACGCCGCGGTGGCGGCCATGACCATCGTCGCGAAGATTTTCATGTTCGTCTTCTCGCTGATCCTCGGGATCGGCCAGGGCTACATGCCCGTGCTCGGGTTCAATTACGGGGCGCGGGAATTCGGACGCGTCAGGAAGGCCTTCTTCTTCACGTTCAGGACTTCGGTCGTTCTGATGACGTCCTTCGCCGCGGCGGGATTCTTCGCGGCGGAGAATCTGATGGCCGTTTTCATCGCGAACGATCCCGACGTGGTGCGGACGGGCGCCCTGGCGCTCCGCGCCCAGTGTCTCGCCATGCCGCTGATGCCGCTGGGCGTCATGTGCAACATGTCCTTCCAGTCCATCGGAAAGGCCTGGACGGCGACCCTGCTTGCCGTGTCCCGTCAGGGAATTTTCTTTCTGCCCCTCATTCTCCTGCTTCCGCGCCGGGCGGGTCTTTTGGGCGTCCAGACGACGCAGCCTCTCGCCGATCTCTGCACGTTCCTCTTCTGCATTCCCTTCGCCGTGCATTTTTTCCGGCACATCAGGAGGGATGCTGCGCGGCCGATCGAAATTTAATCCGCCGGGCGTATCGCCGGGGGGAAGAAAGCCGGGACCATTCCGGATTTTACCTGATTTCGCCGCCCGCTACACGGCCTTCCGGAATTCCTGGAACCGCAGGTCCAGCCTTTCAGGATCCGGTCTGTCCGATCTCCTGGCCGGAAGAATGATCTGCCGCTTATGCAGCTCCTGCAGGCCGTGCAGGAGCATGGGGCCGTCGCTTTCGTCGAGCACGTCGTCCCGCACATGGATCACGAAGTCGGGGCTGATGCCGATGAGGTTCTGGTCGTACGCGGCGTGATGAATTTTACAGAGACAGAGGCCGTTTTTGATGATCGGATCGCCCAGGGGAAGGTTGTCGGGGACGATGTGCGCCGCGTCGAGGAGTTCCCTGTGTTTCAGCCGGCACAACGTGCATGTGGAAGAATACGCCGTGATGACGGATTCCCTGAAGGCGGTCTGGTGCAATCTGCGCAGGGTAAACGCCGCGATGTACCTTCGTATTCCCAGGACCGATTCACCCGGCCCTGTAACAGCGGTTCCTGCAGCCGACGCCGGGCCGCCGATGGCGTACGCGGGATCAATCGCGACCTGAAAGGACAAGTCCGACGGATTGTCGTTTACAACGAACACCGGCCATACGGGCAGATACCGGCCCGGGATTATTCCGAGAAAATAGATAAGCGGCGTCCGTGTCCGCATCGCTTCCCGGAGTCCCGCGTTGTCCCGGTGATTCGGATCCGTTCCGCGATACCGGTAATTCAACAATCCATCCTCGCCGGCCACCGAATCATTGTACGGCCCGTGGGGGGTCGTTGTGATGGAAATGGGCACGAGGTCGAACTGAGCGGGTTTCCAGATGCCCGACGGTCCCATCAGGGTGATCCGCGTGTTCCGGAACTCGAACCCCGCTTCCAGGACCTTTCTCGGTATGGCGCCGCCGTGCATCTCGGACTGCGATTTGATCCAGCTGAAGGCGGCGGCCCGGACCTGGTCCTCCTGCATTCATTCCTCCGCTTCCCCATTTTACCCCAGAAAACGTTCTACGTCAGCGGATTTTTTACACGCACACCGCGGATGACCTGCCCGTCACCGAGGTCCTCGGTGAGAAGAACCCTGCATTTCGCGCTCTCGGCGCACACGACGACCAGGGAATCCCAGAATGAAAGCCGATACTGCATGCTCGTATCTATCGCCTCACCGATGAGATCAGTCCCGATCGTTACGATTTCCATGTTCCTGAAGCCGTGCATGATCCTTTTCACAAGCGAAGGATCGATCTTCAGTTTTGTCGTGCATGCGGCGTAAAACTCCTGGAGGACCTGGGTGGAAATCACCGCTTCATGGTTCGCAGCCAGTTCCCTTACCGCGTCGCGGGCGGCCCGCCGCTTTTCCGGGTATCGTCCGTCCAACTGGTAAACGAGGATGTTCGTGTCCACGAAGGCTTTAGCCACGGTGGAGGTCCTCCCGCGTCCAGGACTCCGCGTTCTTTCCGATTTTAACCGAGTCCATGAGCCGATAACTTTCCTCCAGCCAGGCCGCGGCGTCGTCCTCCACCGTCTGCTCCAGCAGCCTGCGCACGAGGGCGTTCAACGTGAGATTGTGCCGGCGTGCGTATTCCCTGCCCTTTTTGATGATCTTTTCATCCAGCGCGAGAGTGATATTTTTCACGGCCGTCTCCATGACACATAATATGTGTAAAACGAGAGAAAGTCAAATTCGCGGGGAGGAGTGACGAAGACGCGACTCCGGCCGGCTCAGGCTTTTCCTGCGGCCAGAATATCAAGAAGCTTGCGCACTTCCTCTTTTTCGTAAAATCGACCGGTTACGTACTTTCGCAGGACTATCGTAATGAGGGTCTGATAGGGAACTCCCTCCTCTTCCGCCTTTACCTTTAATAGCTCCAGATCAAAGCTCCGAATTCTGAGGCTTATCGCCCTGTCCTTTCTTTCCTTATCGAGGATCTTTTCTATCCTGGCTTTCTTTTCCTTTCCGACCGCCCTGAATTCACCTGCTGTTTCCTCGACGGACAGCTCATCCGGGGTGAGGGTGTATTCCTTCATTTTTTACCTCCGTATATCCGGTGGAATTTCCGGCTCTTGAACGCCGTCTTTAAAACAATTCGTTCCTCTTCGTCTATCACGAACGGAACAATCCATGTGTAATTTTTGATGGGCAGAACAAAAAGCTGCTGGTTTTCCCTCGCTGGATTTTCTATAATATCGATGTATTCGCGATTTAAAATCCGCTCCGATATTTCGGCGAATGAAATATTCCTCTCGGATCGAAGTACTGCATCTTTATCGGGATCCCAAATAACATACACAATTTAATTTACATTGTTGTATATACATTGTCAACGTATTTATTGCTGCTTCAAACCCGCCGCTTCATACGTGAGCCCGAACACCATGTCCGTCATCCACCTCTTGAAAGATTCGTTGTCCATGAACTGCTTGAAAAGTTCCGTATCGTCTCGGAGTACGGCGGTCATGACCCGGGCAAGGGCCTTGTCGTGCTCGATGCGGGCGTTCTGTTTGTCGGAGTTCTTCATCGCGTTACGGTAGGCCGTGTCGGCGGCGACCCGCTGGGGGATGGCTTCGGTGATGAGTTGGTGGACCCGGTCCCGGTCGGTCCAGGGGATGTTGCCGAACTGGTCGTTGAATGCCTTCAGTATGTTCGAGAGCCGGTCGAGTTCCGGCTCGGCTTTGTACCCGCCGCCGTCCGGAGGAATAGGCAGAAGCTCCGCGTCCTCGTCCGGCAGGATGATTTTCACCGCGGCTTTTTTCTCCACCCGGTAGCTATCCATATCGATCGCATCGAGGATTCCTTTCGACAGGTCCTCCTCGACCGGCGCGGGCAGCTTGGGTACGAGGAAAGTCAGGAAGATCGAGAGTTTCTCCCAGCCGGCGTTCGTGTAGGGCAGGATCGACGAGAGGAATCCGTAGGTCCGCAGGAATGCCTTGCTTTTCCCCTTGAAGTCCACCTGCCCGTCTTCGTCGAGTTCTTCCTTGTAGACTGCGACGCACGCATCGAGGATCGGGTCGAGCTTTTCACGATCCCCGCCGTCCAGGTATAGCCTGACGAATTCCTCGATGCCGGAATCCGTGTATACCTGGAAACCGTCCAGCGTTGCCTTGAGGTCGTGGAGCTTGTTCGGGTCCGTTTCCTCGGAGAGGATCGTCGTCCGGTAGTAATCGGCGAAGGACTTTTCGATAGTATCCGTGTCGTTCATGAAGTCGAGAATGAAGGTGTCGTGTTTTTGGGGATGGGCACGGTTCAGACGCGAGAGGGTCTGCACGGCTTTGATTCCCGAGAGGATCTTGTCCACGTACATCGTATGCAGGAGGGGCTCGTCGTAGCCGGTCTGGAACTTGTCTGCGCAGATGAGGAAACGGTACGGATCTTCCTGAATCTTGTCCGCGATCTGACCTGACGGGAAACCGTTGAGGGAGGCTTCCGTAACCGAGGCCCCTCCGTACTGATGCTCGCCGGAAAACGCGACGATTGCGCGATGGGGACTTTTACGTTCCGCAAGGTAATCCCGAAAGGCGTGGTAATACTGGATGGCCCGTTCTATGCCGCTTGTCACCACCATCGCCCGGGCATGGCCGCCGATTTTATTCAGCGCAAGAACCTGCTCATGAAAATGATCGACCATGATCTCGGCCTTGAGGCGGATCGCGTAGTCGTGACTCTCCACGTAGCGGCGGAGTTTTTTCGCGGCCCTCTTCGTGTCGAACTCCGGGTCGCCTTCCACTTTCTTGACGAGCCTGTAGTAGCTTTCCACGGGCGTATAATTCCGGAGGACATCCAGGATGAATCCTTCCTGAATCGCCTGCTTCATCGTGTAACTGTGGAACGGCCGGTGCTTCACCCTCCCGTCGGGTTGGGGATCGGGTTCCCCGAAGATCTCCAGGGTCTTGGTCTTGGGTGTGGCGGTGAAGGCGAAGTAACTCGCGTTGGGAAGAAGCTTCTTCGCCTCCATGATCCGGTTGATCTCGTCCTCGACGGTCTCGTCCTCACCCCCGGCGCCTGAGGCGGAGAGGGCCATCGAAACGGCCGCGGAAGTGCGTCCCCCCTGACTCGAATGTGCCTCGTCGATGATGATGGCGAACTTTCGGCCCCGATGCTCGGCGCCGATTTCGTCGAGAATGAACGGGAACTTCTGCACCGTGGAAATGATGATCTTCTTGCCTTCGGAAA
>CAZGUL010000019.1:0-16611 GCA_964529055.1 uncultured Spirochaetaceae bacterium | reverse complement strand
GAAACGCAGGTCTTGACTAATTCTCTCCCGAATCTATAATTAGACACAGAGAGCTACAGAGAGGAACGACTCCGGGTGGACTTACAAGCAGGATGTCACTGGTTCAAACCCGGTATCGCCCATATAAATACTATCGGCTATCAACCCGGTATTTCTCGACCATATCTTCATTAAGCTCAACGCCGAAGCCCGGCGCGTCTGATACGGTAATCACACCATTTTTGTCTGGAAGAATTGGTTCTTTTACTAGTTCATGGCGAAATATGTTGTCGCTCATGTCATATTCAAGCATCGCTCCGTTCGGAATGCCACAGGTGAAATGCAGACTCGCCGCAAGCAGGATGCCCGATGAGAACACATGCGCTGCGCATTCACGGTTATGGGCTGCGGCCAGTACGGCTATCTTCCGGCTTTCGGTTATTCCACCCGCCCAGCAAAGATCCGGCTGGACGATGTCGACGGCTCCCATCGAAATCATGCGGGCATAATTCACGGCCAAACATTCAGTTTCGTATCCCGCGATTCGGGTATCAAGCTCTCGAGCAAGCAGGGCACTGCCTTCATAGTCGTCGGTTCGAACAGGCTCCTCAAAAAAATATATTTTTAGTGAATCGAAAAAACGGCCTGCACGCACGGCATCGTTGTAGCTCCAAGCCGCGTTAGCGTCCACCATCAGCTTCATTCCGGAGCCGAGGGCTTCTCTCGAAACCTCCACACGCTCCAAATCCTCCTCGAAGGTTACCATGCATTCAGTCCGGGAAGAACTGAGTATCCCCAGGGAAAGAGGTGTATCGGTGCGGCCCACCTTTATTTTAACCGCCGGGAAACCCATGTCTGCGTAACGGCAAACTTCAGATACGAGATCTTTAACGGTTTTTCCCTGCATGTAAAACCCGGCGCTCGCGTAGGCAGTAACACTTTTACGGAACCCTCCAAGAAGCTTGTACACCGGCTGTTTCGTGAACTTGCCGATTATATCCCAGAGGGCAAGGTCCACCCCGGACAATGCGCAAATAAAAATGCCCGCCCTGCCGTGCTGAAACGACGAGAAATAACATTTATGCCAGATACGTTCCACATTCATGGGATCTTCGCCGATCAAAAGCGGCGCGATCTCCTTTTCCAAAACGACAGCTGTGGATTCAATTGGCCCGCCGAAAGTAGCGGCTTCACCCAACCCTATTAATCCATTGTCCGTATGAATTTTGATTATGAGGAGCTGGCGTTGAGTTGCTTTTCCGACCCCGCTGTAAAAAGGTACCGTCATTTTATAAACGAGAGGTATATACTCTACTTTAGTTATTTTCATTCCGTTATTCTCCGTTTACATTGTCATTATACCCGGTAGGTACGTGGCGAGCGCGGGAAATAAAATGCAGAGAACAATTGTGAGTACCAAGGCGCTGCAGAACACAAGGGAGTGTTTGCCGATTTCCAATACGCTGTGGCCGCTATAACCGCAGGCTACAAACAGATTCGTTCCGAAAGGAGGTGTCGCCTGCCCAATTGCCATTGCGAATACGAATACCAAGCCGAATTGTATAGGATTAATTTTAAATGCAGCCGCTACAGGAGCGAGCATGGGAGCGAGTATCAGGATTGTGGCACCCACATCCATGAACATACCCAAAAAGAGCAGGAGAAGAATAACTCCGAACATATACACCGTTCCATTGGCGACATGTGCTATGAGAAACCTGCTCAACGTAGCCGGGACCTGGTAAATTGTCAGCAAGTAGCTGAATGCGCTGGCCGCCATGCATAGAATCATAACGTTCGCCGTTATCTTGCTGGTCTCTTTCATTATCCTCTTGAAAAGCTGGAAACTCATTTCCTTGTAAATAAATATCGCGACGAACAGTCCGTATCCCGCGGCGACCGCCGCAGACTCGGTAGGCGTAAATATTCCGGCATAAATTCCTCCCAGAATGATTACCGGCATCATGAGCGCCCATACCGCAGCCTTGAAAGTACGAAAGACTTCCCGCAGATTAAAGCCCGTGGCTTTCGGATATTTTTTAATCTTGGCGAAAACATAGCACATGACGCTGATGAAGACGGACGCGATGAGTCCGGGTATAATTCCGGACATCAGAAGCTTTCCCGGCGAAACATTCGTTATGCTGCCGTAAAGAATAAAAAGAACACTGGGCGGTATTATTACGCCGAGAACGCCCGTCGCGGCGGGAAGAGCTGCCGCGTACGCTGTCGGGTAGCCGAGCCTCTTGAGTTCAGGATACATGATTCCACCGATCGCCGCGGTGGTGGCAACAGCGGAGCCGGAAATGGCCGCGAAGAACGTGCACGCGATTACGCAGACCAATGAAGCCCCGCCGCTTATGTGTCCGACAAGGCTGTTCGCGAAATTCACGAGCCGCGTCGATAACCCGCCGTACTGCATGATGGACCCCGCCATGACGAAAAAATAAATCGCCAAAAGGGCGTACTGAAGTCCGCCGGCGAACATGCGCTGAACCAGAAGCGGGAGCATATCAAGGGTTCCGTTTGCCAGGATCGAGCAGAGGCAGGAAAGGCTTAACGACCATACCAAGGGTACGCCGATGACGGAAAAAACCGCAAGAGAAAATAGCAGAACGATGGCCCCGATAGACATGATTTAATCCCTCATTCCAGTGCCAGTGTTTGGACTTTCGTCGCGGCGTGCTGCCAGGAATTCTTCGACATCATGCAGGACGTGGGTAACCTTTTGAACGAGAATAAGAAAAAAGCTTATCGGCATGCAGTAATACAAACCCACGGTATCGATTCCGAGGGAGGCCGTTTTTTGGGGGAATTTCATCGAGTTTCTTATCATCATGATACTGCCTAGTATGAGCACCGTGCAAGTCAGAAGGCTTATAACTTCGCGAGCGAACGTCAAGAACCGTTGAATCCGCGGGTCTTTCGGTTTGAAGGCCTCGATGCTCAGTTCGCTTCGCTCCTTGGCAGACATGTGCAGAGCTAAAAAAATGATCCATACATACATGTATGTACTCAGCTCTTCCGACCAGCCTATACTGTAAAAGAATATATATCTGCCTGTGACCTGTGCGATGTTGACCGCCAGCATGACGATACCCATGGTCATTAAAACTACTTGAAGGTATTTTTCGACAAAGTCGTTAAAATAATCCAGAGATTTCAGCATAGTGTCCGCCTTTTAGATACCGCAATGGCGGAGCTCTCCCTCCTTGGATACAGGAAAACTCCGCCCGTAAATCACCGGACCGTAAACCGAGCCGAACAGCGAACGGTTTATTTGAGCGCTTTGATGGTTTCTATCAGCTCAGCGTGCTGAGGATATTTTGCGTAAACCGGATTCATTTTGCTTTCAAAGCCTTTAAGCTCCGGATATGTTACCACGCGGTTAAACTCCTTCTGCAGTCTGTCGGCGGCGTTCTTGCTCTGCTCACGTGCGAGCTTGCGTTGATAGACGGTTGTGTCTTTCACACAATCCATAAAAATCTGTTGGTCAGCGGAAGCCATGGCATTCCACGACTTCATCGACATGATAAGGCTCATCGCGCTGTAAACGTGGTTTGTGACTGCGAAGTATTTGCAGACCTCGTGTGTGGAATTGGCGATATGAGAATGGAGGGGATTGTCCATGCCGTCTATCGTCTTGTTCTGAATTGCCACATACGCTTCGGCGAGAGACATGGGAACCGGGTCCGCGCCGAGAGTGGAGAAGAGGTTTGAATGAACATCGCTGCTCATAATTCTTAATCGAAGGCCGTTAACGTCGCCGACGGAGTTGATCGCTTTTTTGTTGTTCGCGAGACAGCGGAAACCGACTTCCCAAAACGCGACGGTCTTGATATTGGCCTTCTCCGTCATGTCTGCAAGTTTTTTCCCGATTTCTCCGTCGAATACTTTGTCGACGTGTTCATATCCATTCAGCAGGTACGGCATATCCAACGCACCGTATTCGGGCACGAATTTTGAGACAAAGGCTGTCGCGGGGCAAGAAAGGTCAAGAGTTCCCATTTGAACGGACTCGATCATCTGCGGAGCGCTGCCGAGCTGCGAAGACGGATACAATTCGATCTTCCACTTCCCCGGTGCCTTCTCTTCCAGTTTTTTCACGAGATATTCAAGGGCTATGAAATTGGGATTGCTCGTCGCGTCAACGGAACCTATTTTCCAAGTGTAGACTGCCTTTGAATCCTGAACGTTCACTTTATCGGTTGCGGTATTAGAACTTTTCGACCCTCCACAAGCTACAAGCAATAGGATTACAGCCAAACCGATTGCAGCCGTCGTGAATTTCAGTGTTCTTTTCATTTTCTTCCTTCCTCTTCATTTGATTAAATCTTTATTCCATCGGGGAGATCGGCGGCTCTGGGCCGTCTATCCCTCCGTCCACCTGCAACTCTAATAATCCTCACAGCCGCGTCAGCGGTAATTCGTCACCCACGAAGGGAACGTAGCGCTTGAAGGCCTCCGCATACTTTATCGTTCTGCGGCCCCGCGCCCAGTCGTGGGCCTGGGCCCCCCGGGAAAGGGCGCACCGGGTATAGTAGTCCACGAGCTGGGGCTGGACCGCGAAACGCTTCACCGCCTCGATCTTTTCGTCGAACACCCCTCCGATGTCCACGTACGTGTCGATGCTGAAGCGGTTGAATTCAGACATCGGGATCGTGGTCTCGAAAAAGAAGATGTCCGGAATGTAGTGGGCCGGCGTGTCGGGAAGAGCGCCGGTCATTCCGGCGCTCGCGGCGGCCCGCACGACCGCCTTTGACGTCACCTCGTGGTCCATGTTGAAGGGGTCCTCGTTCCAGTGCGTCAGGATGACGGCGGGACGAATTTCGAGAATCCTGCCGGTGAGCTTTCTGATTTCCGTTTCCGGAAAAGCCAGGGGATAGTCGCCGAAATCGAAGAATTCGATCTTTTTTATCCCGATGAAGGCCGCGGCGTCCCCGGCCTCCCTGCGGCGGATTTTCTTGCATTCATCCACCGTCCCGGCGGGATTTCCCTTCCAATACGCCCCGGATTCCCCGTGCTCGCCGAAGGTGTACGCGAAAACGGTGACGTCCCATCCCGCCTTGACGTATTTTATGATGGTCCCGCCGGCGCGGGTGCACCAGTCCGCCGCGTGTGCGCTGACCACGAGCATATTCCGGTCCATGGGAATCCTCCTTCCCGGTTTCCCGGGAAGTGTAGGATTTCCTCCCGCGGGTGTCAATGTTTTCTTATTGTACAAAAAGCCCGGAGGGAGTATAAGGATTCCGCATGATGAACAACGATCGTTTTCCCATGACGGCGAAGACCCTGCCCGGACTGGAGGAGGTCCTTGCGGGCGAGCTTTCCGCCCTGGGCGCGGAGGATGTGCGCACCCTGCGCCTGGCGGTTTCCTTCACCGGTGACCGGGAGCTCCTGTACCGCGCCAACCTTTGTCTCCGGACCGCCCTCCGCGTGCTGGTCCCCGTGAAGGAATTCGACGCCGATTACACGTCCCGCATGTACGAGGCGGCGGCGGAGGTCCCCTGGGAAAAGTGGATCGGTCCCGGCGACAGCATCGCGGTGGACGCCACGGTTTCCTCCTCCACCTTCACCAACGCGAATTTCTGCGCCCTCAAGGTCAAGGACGCCGTGGCGGACCGTTTTTCCCGCCGCTCGGGACGCAGGCCCTCCGTCGACGCGGAGGCCCCCGCCCTCAGAATCAACCTGCGCGTCGCCGACACCCGGTGCGTCCTTTCCCTGGATTCCTCCGGCGAGTCCCTGCACCGCCGGGGATACCGCCTGGAGAGGACCGAGGCCCCCCTGAGCGAGGTCCTCGCGGCGGGGCTCCTTCTCCTGGCCGGCTGGGAACCGGAACGCCCCCTCCTTGACCCCATGTGCGGGTCCGGAACCTTCCTCGCCGAGGCGGGACTCATGGCCTGCCGCATTCCCCCGGGTTTTCTGCGGCGGGAGTTCGGGTTCATGAGCTGGAAGGGCTTCGACCGCGGGCTCTGGGAAAAGGTTAAAACCTCGGCGTCGGCCGGCAGGAGGGCGCCGCCCGCCCCGATCCGGGGCGGCGACAAGGACCCCGGGGCAGTCGAAACGGCTGTGGCCAATCTCGCCCGGGCGGGACTGGACCGTCATGTCCGGGTTGAAAGCGGGAGTTTCGAGGAAAGGGAAAACGGTTTTCCGCCCGGGTCGCACGGCTTTCTGATCATGAATCCTCCGTACGGAAAAAGGCTCCGGGACGAGAAGCTGGACAATCTGTACGAAAGGATGGGCGATACCCTGAAAAAGAAATATGCGGGTTCCTCGGCGTGGATATTCAGCTCCAACCTTGAAGCGATCAAACATATCGGACTCCGGCCTTTCAAACGGATCCCGCTGCGCAACGGTCCCCTGGACTGCCGCCTCCTGGGATTCGAAATCTTTTCATCCGTGAAGGAATAAATCATGTCACTTCTTCTGGGAATCGACACGGGAGGCACCTACACCGACGCGGTGCTGTTTCAGGAAAACCGCGGGGTCGTCGCCGCGGCCAAGGCATTGACGACCCGCCGTCACCTCTCCGAGGGCATCGAAAACGCTCTCGCCGCCCTGCCCTCCCGGACCCTCGGGGAGGTGGAAATGGTTTCCCTCTCCACGACGCTGGCCACGAACTCCATCGTCGAGGGCAGGGGCGGCCGGGTATGCCTCGTTCTCATCGGGTACCCGAACGACGCGCTGGACAGGGCCGGCCTCGGCGAGGCCATGGCCGGGGACCCCGTGGTTTTCATCCGGGGCGGCCACACCGTCGCGGGCGACGAGCAGGAACCCCTGGACGAGGCCGCCGCGGAGACGGCAGCCGCCGAATGGGGGGGCCGGGTTTCCGCCTTCGCCGTTTCCGGCTATTTCGGCGTCAAGAACCCGACCCACGAGAACCGGGTGCGCAAAATAATCCGCGGGCGCACGGGACTTCCCGTCACCTGCGGCCACGAACTCACGTCGAACCTCCACGCCTCCCGCCGGGCGCTTACGGCGGCATTCAACGCCCGGCTCGTTCCCCTTCTGCAGAACCTCATTCTTTCGGTGCAGGATATCCTCGTGAAGAAGGGGATTTCCGCTCCCCTGATGGTCGTGAAGGGCGACGGATCTTTGATGGATTCCCGCTTTGCCTTGGAGTATCCCATCGAGACGATACTCTCCGGTCCCGCGGCGAGCGTCGTCGGTGCGACCTTCCTGTCGGGCTTGAAGGACAGCCTCGTTTCCGACATCGGCGGGACCACCACCGACGTGGCGATACTCCGCGACGGCAGCCCCATCCTCAACACCGAGGGGGCAGTCGTCGGCGGTCGTCACCTGATGGTGGAAGCCGTGCAGATTTACACCTTCGGCCTCGGGGGCGACAGCGAGGTCCGTTTCGGGGACGACGGCGGCATCTCTCTCGGGCCGAACAGGATCGTTCCCGTCAGCCTTCTGGCGACGGAACATCCTGATGTCGTCGCGGTCCTGGAAGCCCAGGCTGCCGGGGAGGAATTCTCAGGCGAAGAGGGCCGCTTCGTCGTACCCCTCCGTTCCGCGGAGGACCCCGGTTTTTCTGGGGAGGATTTCTCCCGGACCCAGCGGGAAATTTTCGCGGCGGTTAAGGATGGAATCGTCCCGCTGGCCGACCTGGCCCGGAATGCGGATTCCCGTTATCTCCTGCAGCGGGACCTTTCCCGGCTCGTCAATTCGGGTATTGTCGCGGTCGGAGGCTTCACGCCCAGCGACGCGGCCCACGTTCTGGGATATCAGGGAAACTGGAGCCGGGAAGCGGCGGAAGCGGCCGCCGCCCTTCTGGTCCGGATGCGGAAGGACCCCGGGTCGGAAGACGTCCACGGATTCTGCCGGAGGGTCTACGACCGGGTCTGCGGTGCCTCCGCCGCCGCCGTCCTGGAGGCGGCCCTCGCGGAGGGACACGGCGTGGCGGTTGACAAGAATCGGGCGCTATTCTCCTTCCTCGCCGCGGCGGCGTTCGCTGCGCCGCCGGACCGGGACGGCGGCGCGGTTGGCGTACAGTCCTCTCTTGTCAGGGTGAATTTCGGACTGGACCGCAAGATCGTCGGAATCGGCGCGCCTGCCGCCACGTACTATCCGCGGGTCGGCAAGCTTCTCGCCACGGAAACCGTCATTCCCCGCCACGCGGACGTGGCAAACGCGGTGGGCGCCGTGGCAGGCAACGTCATCCAGAAGGCCAGGATAACCGTCGAGCCTCTTCCGGATTCCGGCGAATACCGGGCCCACGGCCTGGAAGGGGTTGCGGACTTTCCCGATCTGGACGCCGCCGTCCGGTTCGCCGAGGAGCGGGCCCGGGCTGAGGCGGAAAACCTGGTTCGGAAGGCAGGCGCGGACAACCCGGAAGTCCGGGTCGTCCGGCAGGACAGGACGGGCAGGTCCCTGGAGGGGGAGATTCTTCTTGAAGTCCTCGTCACCGCTACGGCCGCCGGGCGGCCCCGGATCGGCCGCGGCGTTTAGGCTGTCGCTTCCTCGCCCCGGGCCATCAGCAGCTTTCCCGTTCTGACGGTTTCCATGATGCCGTAAGGCTCGAAAATCTTGTTCACCGCGTCGAGCTTTTCGGTGGTGCCGGAAACCTGAAGGGTCACGCTCTTGTCGGAAAGGTCCACGATTTCGCACGCGAAGGCCTGGGCGATCTGCAGAATGTCGGTCCGCACCTCGGGCGCGCAGCGCACCTTGACGATCGAAAGCTCCCTCTCGATGATGTCCTCGTCGGTCCGGTCCCGGGCGTGAATGACGTCCACCAGCTTGTTGAGCTGTTTCAGGATCTGGTCCAGGGTTTTCGCGTCTCCCGTGGCGACGATGTTCATCGTCGAAAAGGCGGGGTCCTGCGACTCCGACACGACCAGGCTGTCGATGTTGTATCCCCGCCGGGCGAAAACCAGCGAGATGCGGATCAGCACGCCGGGCTTGTTGCTGACAAGAAGACTGATCGTGTGTTTTTTTATCGTGTTTGCAGCGGTTTCCATGCTCATGTTCCTCCCACCGGCTTCTCGAGTTTTATTTTCGGCGGCTCCAGTATCATTTCGCCCAGGCTCGCGCCGGCGGGAATCATCGGGAAAACGTTCGTTTCCTTCTCGACCTCCGCGTCGATGAGGCAGGGCCCGTCGTTGTACGCAAGGGCCTCCTTCAGCACCCGGCGGACGTCGGCGCTCCGTTTGATCCGGAAGCCCTTGCAGCCGTAGCTCTCGGCGAGTTTCACGAAATTCGGGTTTCCCTCGAGGTCCACACCCGAGAGGCGGTTGTCGTAGAACATGTTCTGCCACTGGCGGACCATGCCGAGATAGTTGTTGTTGATGAGAAGGATTTTGATCGGAAGCCGCTGCACGAAGGCCGTCGAAAGCTCGCAGAGGGTCATCTGAAAGCCTCCGTCCCCCACGACGGCTATGACGGTCTTGTCCGGGTTCGCCAGCTGGGCGCCGATCGCCGCGGGAAAACCGAAACCCATCGTTCCCGCGCCGCCGGAGGATATCCAGTGCCGCGGGTGGTCGGTCTTGAAGAACTGGGCGGCCCACATCTGGTGCTGCCCCACGTCGGTCGTGACGATCGCCCTGTCCTCCGTGAGCTTGTACATCTCGTCGATGACGTGCTGGGCCTTCAGTTTGCCCTCCTTCCGGTACTTGAGCGGATGGGCTTTTTTCCATTTGGAGATCTGTTTCAGCCAGGAGTCGGTCTTTCCGCGGCGCAGGATGCCGTTCAGTTCCTCCAGAACGATCTTCGCGTCGCCGATGATGCTGCAGTCCACCTTGACGACCTTGTTGATCTCCGCCGGATCGATGTCGACATGGATTTTCTTGGCGGTGACGCAGAACTTGGAGACGTTCCCGACGATCCGGTCGTCCCACCGGGACCCCACGGACATCACCAGGTCGCAGGCGTTGAGGGCCATGTTCGCGTACGCGGTGCCGTGCATGCCCGGCATGCCGAGGCTCAGCTCGTGCGTTTCCGGGAATCCCCCCTTGCCGAGCAGGGTCGTCGTAACCGGGATGCCCATTTTCTCCGCCAGAAACAGGAGCGGTTTTTCCGCGCCGGAAATGACGGCGCCGTGCCCCGCGATGATGACCGGCCGTTCCGCCCGTTCCAGCAGGGTAACAGCGGTCTCGATGGCGGCGCGGTTTCCCTCTTTGGGGATTTTATAGCCCGGGAGATGGAGTTCCTCGGTCAAATTCGGGTCGAAATGGGCGCTGGAAACGTTTTTCGGAACGTCGATCAGCACCGGACCCGGGCGGCCGGAATTGGCAAGGAAGAAAGCCTCCCGCATGATCCGGGGAATGTCCCGCGGGTCCTTTATGAGGTAGGAATGCTTGACGACGGGAAACGAAATCCCGGAAATGTCCGCCTCCTGGAACGCGTCCATGCCCAGGTTGGACGTGAGCTGCTGGCCGCAGATGATGACCATCGGAACCGAGTCCATGTACGCCGTCAGGATGCCCGTGATGGTGTTCGTCGCTCCGGGGCCCGACGTAACGAGAACGACTCCCGTCTTGCCTGAGGACCGGGCATATCCGTCGGCCATGTGCACAGCCCCCTGTTCGTGCCGGGTCAGAACGAGTTTGATCGGCGAATCCACCAGCGCGTCGTACATGGGGATCGCGTTTCCTCCGGGGAGTCCGAATATGTATTCAACTTCCTGCTGTTGGATCGCGTCGATGATGACCTCGGCCCCGGTTCTTTTCTTGATCATGGAATTTCCTCCAAAAGACAGTTCTCAAGAAATAAACCATTTTCAGGCGATAGTCAAGTGTCAACGGATTTTTTATCCTTTTTTTAACCGATTACAAGCTGATTTCGGGATTGTTTTCTTATTTCGGCTGTTTTTTAATCAAATATTTTCCCTATTTTTCCCTCTGTCCTGAATTTTGCCTCTCGTTTCTTTGCTGTTTTCAAGTCCCCTCCCTTCACGTTTCCGGATTGATGGCCCGCCGACTCCATGCTATCCTTTCCTCATGCTTCAATATCTGCGCCAATCGAAGGATGCCATGATCGGCTTCCTGGACGGCTTTTTCGCGGAAGCCCTGAAGGACTACGCGAGCATCAACCGCTGGGGACCGGATGCCCTCCTCCGGCTGCGGGAATTCGCTTCGGGCGGCAAGATGATCCGGGGCGGGCTCGTCCGCTTCACGCACGACATGCAGGGCGGGAAGGTCCCCCGGGACGCGGCGGCCGTCGGGGCGGCGATGGAACTTTTCCAGTCCGCCTTCCTGGTCCACGACGACATCATGGACCGCGACATGGTCCGCCGCGGCATGCCCGCGGTCCACGCCCAGTACGCCTCCGTCTGCGCCGACGAAAACCTCCGTGACGCCTCCCACATCGGGGAAGCCCTGGGTATCTGCGCGGGGGACATCGCGATATTCCTCGCCTTCGAAATTCTCGCGCGGCTGGAATCCGGCGGTGACGTGAAAAGCCGCCTGATCGGCAGGTTCTGCCGCGAATTGCAGTATGTGGGGCTCGCCCAGATGGCGGATGTCTATAACGGCGCGGCCCGCCGCCCCCTTTCACGGGAGGAAATTCTTTCCCTGTACCGGTACAAAACGGGACGCTACACCTTTTCCCTCCCCTTCGCCGCGGGCCTCGTCCTCGCCGGGGCCGATGAAGCCGTCGTCGAAGATTTTGTCCTCCTGGGCGAAAAGCTCGGCATCCTGTTCCAGATCAAGGACGACGAACTCGGGATATGGGCGGACGAAGGCGAACTGGGCAAGCCCGTCGGTTCCGACATCTGCGAAAACAAGAAGACCCTGTACCGGGAAATTCTGTTCCGCCGCGCGGAGGAACCCGCCCGGAGCAGGCTCGCGGGGATTTTCGGAGGGTGCGAGCCCTCTGCCGAAAACCTTGCCTTCGTGCGGACCCTGCTCGAAGACCTCGGTGTCCGCCGGGAGGTGGAGGTCCTCGTCGACGAGCTTTCCGCGGAAGCCGGAAACCTCATCTCCACCCTGACGATGGAAGAACCATGGCGCCGGATGCTGCGGGATCTTCTGGATTACAATCTGACGCGGAAAAAATAACCGTTTCTACAGGTTTTCCAGAAAGGAGACGATTTCCCTTTCGACAAAGGCCGGGGTCGACGACGAGGATACCACCTGGGCGGTTTTCCAGGCGGAGAAATCCAGATTCAACCCCTCCAGGTCGTTTCGTCCGCTGACAAAGTAGGTGTTCGGGCTGCGGGCTGCGAGGATCTTGTAGAGTTTCGTCGCGTTGGAGGACATGCGGTCCCCGATGACGAAGGTTACGTCCGCCTCCTTCTGCAGTTTGACCGCTTCCCGTTCCCGGAGCGAGGTGATGGAACAGATGGAATCATGGACTTCGACGGCAATGCCCAGCCGGGAGGCCGCCTCCCCGACGCGTTCTCCGGTTTCCCGGAAAAGATCGGGCTCACCCGTTGTCTGGGACACGATGAAGATTTTCCGGGTTCCCGCATGTTCCAGATTCCGGATGAAGGAGTCCACGTCCTCCGCGGTTTCGATGACCCCCGATTTTTCCGCGTAGCTCACCAGGCCCCGCACCTCGGGATGGTTCCGCTTTCCGGTGATCAGGACGAAATATCCCCTGTCGGAGTAATCCTTTATAAGAAGCTGGATTTTCTTCACCTTCGGGCAGGTCAGATCGAGGGTCTCGTACCGGCCCCGGAGCTTTTCCTCGGTGCCCCGGTCTATGCCGTGGGTTCTGAGAACGAGAACGCTGCCCGGGGGTGCCTCCGAAGGGTCCTTGATCGTCACGACGGACAGCCCGGCCAGATGATCGATGTAGGTCTGGTTGTGGATCAGGTAACCCAGAACGTAGATCGGCTCGTCGCCGTGCGCATCCCGGGCCTGGAATATCTTCCTTTCCGCCTGCACGACTCCGGGGCAGAAGCCGGAATATCGTGTCGTCCGGACCCGCACTCTCAGGCTCCTTCCCGAAGGGAAAGAAAATACGTGTGGATCCGCGGATCCGCCGTGAGTTCCGGATGGAAGGTGCACGCCAGCAGGTTTCCCTGACGGACGAAGACGGGGATGCCTTCGTATTCCGCCAGCACGGTAACGCCCTTCCCGACCATCTTGATGACGGGGGCACGGATGAAAACGCCCCGAAGGGGAATTTCTCCCAGCTCGGGACAGGGGATGTCGGCTTCGAAGCTGTCGATCTGGCGGCCGTACCCGTTGCGGAGAATTTCCATGTCCATGAGGCCGAGCCGGGTCTGCATGCTGCCGGTGATGTTCCGGGCCAGCAGGATGGCCCCCGCGCAGGTCCCGAAGACCGGAAGCCCCTCCTCCGCCATGCGCCGGAGGGGATCGAGCATGGCGTAGCGCTCCAGCAGTTTTCCCATGGTGGTGCTTTCCCCGCCGGGGATGAGGAGACCGTCGATGCCGTCAAGGTCCGCGGCTTCCCGCACTTCCTTTCCGGACGCCCCGGCCGCCGTGACGGCCGCGATATGTTTGGAGAAATCGCCCTGAAGGGCCAGGACGCCGATTTTCTTCATCGCGCCTCTTACCAGCCGCGGACGGCGAGTTTCTGGGTTTCCGTCAGGTCCCGGGTACTGATTCCGACCATCGGCTCGCCCAGATCGGTGGAGATATCCGCGAGTTTTTTCGGGTCCTTGTAGTAGGTGACGGCCTCGACGATCGCTTTGGCCCGGCGCGCCGGGTCCTTGGACTTGAAAACGCCGGAACCCACGAAAACCGCTTCGGCGCCGAGTGTCATCATCAGCGCCGCGTCCGCCGGCGTCGCGACCCCGCCGGCGGAGAAATTCGGCACCGGAAGTCTGCCTGTCCGAGCCACCTCGAGAACGAGCTCGAACGGAGCGCCGAGCTCCTTGGCGGCGGTCATCAGCTCCTCCGTCGGAAGGCTCTGGATCCGCCTCATGTCGTCCATCACCGTGCGCATGTGCCGGACCGCCTCGACGATGTCGCCGGTGCCTGCCTCCCCTTTCGTGCGGATCATCGCGGCGCCTTCGCCGATCCGGCGGAGGGCTTCGCCCAGATTGCGGCAGCCGCAGACGAAGGGAACCTTGAAGTCGTGCTTGAAAACGTGGAACCTGTCGTCGGCGGGGGTCAGGACTTCGCTCTCGTCGATGAAATCCACACCCAGGGCTTCCAGGATCTGGGCCTCGGTGATGTGGCCGATCCGGCATTTCGCCATGACGGGAATGCTGACGGCTTCCTGTATTTCCTTTATGAGTTTCGGGTCCGACATGCGGGCGACGCCGCCCTGGGCCCGGATGTCCGCCGGAACGCGTTCCAGGGCCATGACCGCCGCGGCGCCCGCGTCCTCGGCGATTTTCGCCTGGTCCGCGTTGACCACGTCCATGATGACGCCGCCCTTCAGCATTTCGGCAAGACCGACCTTATTTCTCCAGGTGGATTTTTGCTTATCCGACCATAAAATATCGCTCATTTCTTTTCCTCCAGCCGGATAAAGTAAACCAAAACCGGGGGATAGAGTCAAGCATGGCGGGCCGTTCCCCCGCAGGGACGCCCGGCTCTTGACACAATTCGTAAAAGTCTTTATATTCCAACACCGTAACGGGGGCGTGGCGAAGCTGGTTATCGCGCTGGCCTGTCAAGCCGGAGATCGCGGGTTCGAGCCCCGTCGCTCCCGTTTATTCCCCTCCGGCACGCTGGGGGGTTTTTTTTCGGGCTGTAGCGCAGTGGCTAGCGCGCTTGGTTCGGGACCAAGAGGCCGCGGGTTCAAGTCCCGCCAGCCCGACGTTCTAAATGCTTATGGGGATATGATTTACAATCGGGCGGATGACCGAGAAAATATCGAAATAAGCTCAGGTGCACCTCTTGGTGTACCTGAAACTGTAAAACCTCGTCGAAAACGAACAAAAGCTCCCTTCACTCTTCTCAAAAAGAAATTCGGTTCGGGTAATTTCTTCTGGGTGGCGCGTACTCATAACGAGGACGGAAAGAGGATCGAGGTGTCTCTGGGCCTCAACGTCAAAAAAGCTTCGAAGGCGGTCGCGCGGGCCCGGGCCATCGAAATGTACGGCAAAGGGGAATTGGCTCCTGCACGGCAAGGCTCCTCTCTCACTGTCGGAGAGTTCGCGAAGGAGTTGTTCGACGGGTCGAACGGTCTTTATCTCAAACGGCGCATCGCCATGGGCCGCCCTCTCTCCGGAAACTATACTTCATCTCTCAGCTACCACGTCAAACGGCTGGAACCGCTCGGCGGCGAAAGGCTTTGCGATCTGACGCGGAAAAAGATCGAAACTTTCATGTTCGCCCTTTTGGATACAAACGCGTCGAAAACCGTGCGGTCGACCTTGGCGACATTGCACTTGATTCTCCGCGAAGGCATCAAATACGGCTATATCCATGCGGATCCGATGTATGATTTCGATCTTCCGTCCAAGGCCCCCCGGGTGAAACGGGACAGACTGAGTCCGGAAGAAATCCGGAAACTTTTCTTCGCGGGCGATCAGTCGGATATTTGGAAAGGCAGCATCCTGTACCGAACGGCCGCTCTTCTCTCTCTGTCGACGGGAATGCGCAAGGGGGAGATACTCGCGCTGCACGGATCGGAAGTCCACAGGGAACACCTGGAAGTGAAATACAGCTGGTCCGCCAGCGAAGGGCTCAAACCTCCGAAAAACGGCTATACCCGCATAGTTCCTCTGACGCCTCTCCTCTACGCGGAACTGGAAACCTTGAGGGAGATGCGCGGGAACGGTCTTCTTTTTTCCCTGGACAATCAAAAGCCGATCAACTTGAAAACCCTCTCCGATGCTTTCGTCCACGCTTTGGATAAAATCAAAATAAGCGAAGCTGTACGGAAGAGCCGGAATCTGTCCTTCCACTGCCTGCGTGTGACCTACAACAGCGCGATGGTAGCCTACCGGGTGCAGGAGGCGATTCTGAGGTCCATCGTCGGCCATACCGACCAGGAAATGACCGACCGTTATCTCGCTCCGAATCCATCCGACCTGAAGGTTGCGCGGGAAGCGGCGACGGCCTTCCTTGAGGACCTAAGAAAAGAAAAGCCGGACGAAACGGAAAAGTAAAAGCCTTTCTCTCTTTCCCTCTTGCGTATAATTACGTACTCCTTCGGAGCCCGCCGGCGTGTTTACATTATCGCAAGAGGAGGCCGGTCATGACACGACTTATGAGTATCCCCGAAGTTCTCGCCGTCATTCCGATCAAGGAAGTGACTCTCCGGAAGTATGTCCAGCTGAACAAGGTCGACTTCGTGAAGATCGGCCGCCGGGTCCTCTTCCGCCCGGAGACCATCGAGGCTCTTATCTCTCTTAATACCGTGAAGGCGACGCGGGGGATCCGGGAGGAATGAAGACTCCAAGGCTGACGGCGGAGAAGGTTTTCCGGGCGGTCCGGTTTCTGGAGAAGAGGCGGGACCATGCACGGAAGACGAAGAACCTTACCTGGCTCGAGGAGTTCGAGAATGCAGTGAATGTTATCACCGAGCTCTCCGCGGTCGCGAGGAAATAGGATGGACGAGGAAGGCGCTCGGGAGGAGAACATAGACAGGGAGGGTGCCGGTGTGCCCAGGGCGGCGGCAGCCGCGGCCGCGCCGGCGGAGATGGATTCCTGGGAGAGGCTTCCGCGGGAGACGAACCCGGCGTGGAATGCGTTCTGCCGGTATCGGGATTACGGGCCGGACAGGAGCATCAAGCGGGTCCTCGACCTGCAGGGGATTCCGCAG
>CAZGUL010000018.1:0-17078 GCA_964529055.1 uncultured Spirochaetaceae bacterium | reverse complement strand
AAACCCGAGCTCAACCTGTACGGGAAGGCCCGGCAGGTTCTGGATGCGTTCGGGGGCAGGCGGGTTCTGGTTTCGCTGACCCACGAAGAGGACAATGCCATAGCCATGGTGGTCATAGAGGATTAGCCGATGAACGAAGAGGGCGCGAAGAAAACGACATTTTTCTCCAAGAACCAGTTCGAATGCCCGCTGTGCGAAACGAAATTCTACAAGGAAGACCCCCTGACCGGCGGCGGCAGGATGATCGCGGGAAACCTGACCCGGGACCTCCGCCGCCTCTACGAGCCGTCAAAGAAATTCGGGGAGGTTTTCCCGCTGGCCTACGCCGTCGTCGTGTGTCCCGGCTGTCTCCTCTCGGCGTACCCGCAGGATTTCTTCGCGCTGCCCGAAAAGGCCCGGGCCGGCCTCGCCGCCGACGCGGAACGCAGGGCGAAAAGCCTTCTTCCCGTTTTCGATGCCCTGGACTTCACCGAAGCCCGCGGACTGAAGGAGGGCGCCGCCTCGTACTTCTACGCGATCATGTGCTACGACCATTTCCCGAAGGAGTACGCCCCCACGATCAAACAGGGAATCAGCGCCCTGCGGACCGCGTGGATTCTGGGCGATCTGCACCGTAAATATCCCAGCGAGAACTACGACTTCCTCGCCCTCAATTTTTACCGCAAGGCCCGGTTCTTCTACAACCTCGCCGTGGAGAAGGAGCAGACCGGCAAGGAAAGCATGGCGGCGGCGAAAAACCTGGGACCCGACCTGGACAAGAACTACGGCTACGACGGCGTCCTGTACCTGCAGGGCCTCTTCGAATTCCTGCACGGCTCCCGGCAGGACCCGGCGAAACGCATTGAAAGCCTGACCCGGGCCAAGCGGTCGGTGGCGAAGATTTTCGGAATGGGCCGGGCGTCGAAGAACAAGCCCACCGTTCTGCTGGACCGGGCGCGGGACCTCTACGCGGACATGACGAAGGAACTGGAAGCCGCCGGCATCAAGGCGGTGAGCCCCGAGGACGACGCCGCGGATGACCGGACGTAACATCAAGGCCGTGGTGTCCTACGACGGCACGGACTTCGTGGGGTGGCAGTTTCAGAAGGACGGCCGGTCGGTCCAGGGGGTCCTGGAGGAGGCGCTCGGCCGGATCCACGGGCATCCCGTGGCGGCCAACGGCGCCGGCCGGACCGATTCGGGTGTGCACGCGGCGGGGCAGGTTTTCAACTTCCGCACCGACATAGCGGGCATGGATGCCGACCGCTACGCCCTCGCCCTGAACAGGCTGCTGCCCCGGGACGTTCGGGTGCATTCTTCGGTTCACGCCGGCGACGCCTTCGATTCCCGCAGGTGCGCGCTGGTCCGGGAGTACCGGTATTATGTTTACCACGGCCGGACCTTGCCGCCGTATTACCGGCTCTACTGTCACTGGATGTACGAGCGGCCGGATATCGGGCTCCTGAACAGGATGGCGGTCCGCGTCGTGGGCACCCACGACTTCACGAGTTTCGCCGCCCTGCGGGACCCGAACACATCGAAGTTCCGGGATATTTATTCCGCGGCATTTTTCCCGGAGGGGCCCTTCCTGGTTTTCCGGATAGCGGGCAGTTCGTTCCTGTGGCGGATGGTGCGGAACCTGGTCGGCACCATCCTGAGCCTCGCCGCGGACGGCGAGCCGCCGGAAAAGGTGACGGAAATCCTGGAATCCCGGGACCCTCTCCGCTCGGGGATGTCGGCCCCCGCCAGGGGATTGTTTTTGCACAAGGTGTTGTATGAAGAAGACATGGAGCGAGGAGTTTACTGAATTCCGGGACATCCTGCTGGATTTCGAGGATCTTCTCCGGGGCGGTTTCCGGAGGGCCCGCGAAACCGGGGAACCGGTCAGGGTCGTCGTGCCGCCGGCGGACGGCGGCGGCGCGTCCGCGAAAAAGGCCGCCTCCCCCGGTTCCGGTGTTCCCTCCGCGGGCGGGGCCGACAGGTCCGGTCTGCTGGACGCCGTCGCGGCGGAGGTTACAAGCTGTGCGCTGTGCCGGCTCGCCGCCGGCAGAAAACACGCCGTTCCCGGAACGGGGGTCCCGGACCCCCTGGTGCTGGTGATCGGGGAAGGTCCCGGCGCCGAGGAAGACGTGCAGGGCCTGCCCTTCGTCGGCCCCGCCGGCCGGTACCTGGACACATGGCTCGAGGCAGTGGGGATGTCCCGGCGGACGAACGTCTTTGTCGCCAACATCGTCAAGTGTCGTCCGCCGGGAAACCGGGACCCCGCGCCGGACGAGGCCGCGGCCTGTTTTCCCTACCTGGAAAGGCAGGCGGACATCCTCCGTCCCCGGGCGGTGCTCGCGCTGGGCCGCGTGGCGGCCCGGAATCTTCTGGCCAGCACCCAGGGCGTCGGGCTTCTGCGGGGACGGACCCACGCGTGGAAGGGGATTCCCCTGGTCGTCACCTATCATCCCAGCGCGGTCCTCCGGGACTCGAACCTCAGAAGGCCGGTCTGGGAAGACCTGAAAAAACTGAAGGAGCTTGTCGGTCTCTAGGCTTCACCGCCCGGGAGGCCGGAACCGTTTCATGTATTTCGTCGAAGTCGTTTTCAACATTCCCGTGGACATGTCCTTCACGTACACGGCGGAGCGGCCCCTGGAAACGGGCAGGCGCGTCGTCGCGCCCTTCCGGGGAAGGAGCCTGGCGGGTTTCGTCGTCGGGGGGTCCCCCGATGCCCCCGCCGCGGACTACGAAATAAAACCGATCGGCCGGGTCCTGGACGACGAGCCCCTGTTCGACGCCGCGTACCTGGAACTCGCCGGCTGGGTCCGGGGAATGTACTTCGCCTCCCTGGGCGAAACCCTCGCCGCGATGATTCCCGGCGCCCGGAGGGAATCGGAGATCCCCGGCCTCGCGGCCGACGGGGAGGACATCACCCCGGAGCCGCTGTCCCTGTCGGACGAGCAGGCCCGGGCGGTGGAAGACATCCTCGGGCGGCCGGACGGAACGACGTACCTTTTCGGCGTCACGGGATCGGGAAAGACCGAGGTTTTTCTGCGGGCCGCCGCCGGCACCCTCGCGGAAGGCCGGGACGTTCTGTACCTGGTTCCGGAGATCGCCCTCACCGGGCAGGTGACGGACGCGATCCGTTCCCGCTTCGGAGCCCGTTCGGCGGTGCTGCATTCCCGGCTCACCCCGTCCCAGCGTCTCGCCGAGTGGCGGCGCATCCTCCGCGGCGAAGCCCGGCTGGTCGTCGGCGCCCGCAGCGCGGTTTTCGCGCCGGTGCGGAACCTGGGCCTCGTCATCCTGGACGAGGAGCATGAAGGCTCCTACAAATCCGGCGCGAGTCCCCGGTACCACGCCCGCCAGGTGGCCATGCGCAGATGCGCATCCGCCAAAGCCCGGCTGATCATGGGCAGCGCCACCCCGTCGGTGGAGGCCTGGCACCTTCTGCGGACCGGGAGCATCCGGGAGATACGGCTGTCCCGCCGCCTCTCCGGCGGAAGCCTTCCGGCGATCGAAGTTGTCGACCTGGCGGGGGAGGAGGGCGTCTTCTCCCGGCGGCTGTCGGAGGAAATCGTTGAAGCCCACAAGGCGGGCCGTCAGACGATCCTCTTCCTGAACCGCCGGGGCTTCTCCCATTTTTTTCACTGCAACTCCTGCGGTTACGAAATGAAGTGTCGCAACTGCTCGGTGGGTCTCACGTACCACAAGAAGCGGGGACGGATGGTCTGCCACTACTGCGGCTACACCGCCCGGCCCGTGGAAGTCTGCCCCGAGTGCGGCTCCCTGGACACCGGCTTCTTCGGTTTCGGGACGGAAAAGATCGAGGAGGAGGCCGCGCGGCGGTTTCCCGAGCTCCGGATCGCCCGGCTGGACACCGACGCCGCCCGGGGAAAGGGGACTCTGGAGAAAACGCTGGAGGATTTCCGGGAAGGCAGGATCGACATGCTCCTGGGGACCCAGATGGTGGCCAAGGGCCTCAACTTCCGGGGGGTGCGCCTGGTGGGCATCATCCTGGCGGACACGGGCCTGCACCTCCCCGATTTCCGGGCGGCGGAGAGGACGTTTGCGCTGATAACCCAGGTTTCGGGGCGTGCGGGAAGGTTCGCGCCGGACGGCCGGGTCATCGTTCAGACCTACATGCCCGGCAGCGCGGCGGTCGGCATGGCCGCCGCCGGGGCGCTGGAGGAATTTTACACCCTGGAACTGGAAACCCGCAAGGCGCTGGGTTTCCCGCCGTACTCCCGGCTTTTCCGTCTTGTATTCCGGGGGAAGAAATCTGTTGACGTCGCCGCCGCGTCCGCCGCCGCGGCCCGCGTTCTTCTTTTGGAACTCGCCGGCACGGCGGAAATTCTGGGGCCGTCGGAATGTCCCCTGGGGGTCATCGCGGAAAACCACCGCCGGCAGATCCTCGTCCGCACCGGCTCCTTCGGCGCCGCACACCGTGCGCTGGGCCGGGTGCTGAAAACGCTGAAGCCCGTCCCGGGTGTCTACATCGAAGTCGACGTGGATCCGGTGGGGCTGCTGTGAGGGGAGGAGTGCCTACTCTTCCTTCCGCATCGTCACCCGCACGTCTTTCGGCAGGGCGAGGCCGGCGGCGGCCTCGACGGCCTTGACCATGGCCATCGGGACGGGGCAGGCGGCGTGCTTCACGTAGGGGCGCATGATCCGGTAGACCTCGGTGTCGCCGGCGGGGCCGAAAGCCTCGGTGTAGGCGTCCACGCCGATGGGGTCCCCCTCGAGGGGCTTCAGGTTCGGGCAGTTCGTCCGGAACGTCACCTCCACGTTCTGCATGTCCCCGCTTTCCGCGGTGATGACGGAAACGAAGCCGCAGATCCCGGCGTCGACTTCAACCTTTATCATGGGGGCTCCTCCCTTTGGAAATTAAATCCGGCCAAAACCGTTCATAGTGAGAACTGCTGTGCTCCCTTGTTTTCTTCCCCGTATTTTATTAGTTTTAAGACGTCATGAATATAGTAACTTTGGGAAACGAGGTCCTGAGACGAAAGGCCGAACCGGTGAAAAACATCGGAGCCGGTACTGTGAAGCTCGCGGCGGACATGCTGGAAACCCTGCTGGGGGCGAAGGGCCTCGGCCTCGCGGCGCCCCAGGTGGGCGTTTCCGACCGGCTCTTCGTCGTTCACATAACGGACGACATCCCCCGGATTTTCATCAATCCGGAGATCCTGGAAATCTCCCCCGACCGGACAAAATACGAGGAAGGCTGCCTGAGCCTGCCGGGAATCTACGCCGACGTCACGCGGCCGGTCGCCCTGCGGGTGCGGGGCTGGAACGAAAAGGGAAAGCCCTTCACCATAGACGCCGACGGGCTTCTGGCGCGGGTCATCCAGCACGAGATGGACCACCTGGACGGGGTCATGTTCATCGACCATCTTTCCGAGCTCAAGCGGAAACGCATCCTGAAGACCTGGGAAGAAAAGTTCCGGGCCTGACGCAGAGATGAAGCTCCGCGTTCTTTTCGCCGGCACCCCCGATATCGCCGTCCCCTCCCTCGAAGCGGTTGCCGCGGGCCACACCGTCGTCGGCGTGCTGACAAATCCCGACCGCGACGCCGGGCGGGGAAGGAAAACCGCCGAATCCCCGGTCAAGACCGCGGCGGCCGCCCTCGGCCTGCCGGTCTTCCAGCCGGAAAAGCTCGATTCCGCCTTCCGCCTCGTCGTGCAGGGGCTGGAGCCGGACATCCTCGCGGCGGTGGCCTACGGCAGGATTTTCGGTCCGAAATTCCTCGCCCTCTTCCCGCGCGGCGGGATCAATCTCCACCCGTCGCTCCTTCCCCGCTACCGGGGGCCGGCGCCGATAAACGCGGCCATCCTGAACGGCGACGGGGAAACGGGAATCACGGTGCAGCGGCTTGCCCCGAGGATGGACGCCGGGGACATCCTGCTGCAGGAACGGATGCCCCTCTCGGGACGCGAGACGGCGGGTTCGCTGACGGCGCTGGCGGCGGAAAAAGGCGCCCTCCTCCTCGCCCGGGCGCTTGACCTCATCGCGGCGGGGGCGGAAACCCCGGTCCCCCAGGACGAGGCGGCCGCGACGTACTGCTCCCTGCTGTCGAAGGAACAGGGCCTCATCGACTGGCGCCGGGACGCGGGGGCGATCGAGAGGATGACCCGCGCCTACGATCCCTGGCCGGGGGCCTGCACGTTTTTCCGGGGCGACAGCCTCGCGGTCCTGCGCGCCGCGGTCTTCGGGGACCGGGAACTTCCCGTCGCCGGCGCCCGGCCGCCGGGAAAAGTCCTGGGTGTAGACAAGGGAAGGGGAATTTTGATACAAACAGGAAAAGGCGTTCTCGCCGTCGAGGAACTCCGGCTTCAATCGAGAAAAGCGATGGATTTCAGGTCCTTCCTGAACGGCACGCGGGGTTTTATCGGGAGCGTCCTGGGAGTGGCAGAGTGAGATTCTGGTGGGACAAGATAACGACGAAGCTCTCGAACGGGGCGGAGAAGCTTTCCCGCTACATTCCGGGCGGCGCCGACACCGAGGAGGGCCGCTGGATCAGAATCCTGGTCCTCGCCGGTGTCGTGACGGTGGCGGTGCTTTTTCTCACCGGGTTTTCCGCTTTTTTCCTGGCCCTCCGGGGAGCCGAGCAGACGATGGTCCCGGATGTCCGGAACGAGGACCTGGTGGACGCCCTCATACGGCTGCAGGAGAAGGAACTCTACCCGAAACTCCAGGTGCGCTACTCATCGGACCCCAGCCTGAAGGGCAAGGTCATCGACCAGCGGCCGTCTCCCGGCACCCTGGTCAAGGCGGGCAAACGGGTCAACGTCGTCGTCAGCAAGGGAGCGATTGTCGACCAGGTCGAGAATTTCGTCGGCAAGGGACTGGACGAGGTCCGTGTCCACCTGCAGACGCTTTTCACGACCTACAAGCCCCTGCTGAAGATCAAGGAACCCGTCACCTTCGTGTTCGACGCCGCCTCTCCCGGCACCATCCTGGAGCAGAAACCTGCGGCGGGAACGGAGCTTTCGGGCCTCACCGACCTCGTGCTCGTCGTGAGCCGCGGACCGGAGACGCAGAAACTCAAACTCCCGAGCTACACCGGCATCGATTTCCCGCAGGCCGTCGGCCTTCTGGCAAAGGATAACATCCCCTTCGTCTTTTCCGTCGTCGAGCCCCGCCAGGGCTCGAGCAGGGGCTACGTGGTCGAGCAGAACCCCCCGCCGGGGACCGAGGCGGAGCCCGATACCCGGCTGGAGCTGAAGATCGCCGCCCCCGCCCCGAAATCGGGGGATCTCATTTTCGGCCTTTTCGAGTACTCCCTGCCCGTCTATCCCGTCGCGGTGGACATGAAGTTCGAGGCCCTGAGCGCCTCGGGCGAACGCAGGACGCTGTTCACGATGAAGCATCCCGGCGGTCCCGTGGCCATACCCTATTACCAGGCGGAAAACACGACGCTGGTCCTTTCCATTTTCAACAGGGAAGTCATCCGCCACGGGGTCACGGCCCCCTGATCCGCCTTAGGGCGGCCGCTGTCCTCCCGCCGCCGGAAGCCGTCAGCCTTCCGGCCCGATCTCAATCGGGCCCTCCGGCCGTATCCGCAGTTCACGGGCGCTCCCGGCGCCGAAAATCCCGTCCATTTCCGCCGCGAACTCCCGGGCCCTTTCCCGGGGGACATACGCCTGGATCGTTCCGGCGAAGCCTCCCCCGTGGACCCGGCACGCGCCTTCACCGGCCAGAAACTCCTCCGCCATGAGAAGCGCCAGGGGTATGCCCTGTTTTCCCGGCAGGGACGGAGGATGGCAGTTCTGCAGCAGTTTCCAGGACGAATCGCCGGAATCGCGGACCAGCCGGAGATACTCGCCGGTCCGTCGTTCCCGGAGGGCGGCGCCCATGCTGGCGGCACGACGGTTTTCGGCGAAAAAGTGGCAGGCCCGCAGCAGCGCCCTGTCTCCCAGGCCGCCCCGCAGCGGGGCGGCGCGGCGGATCAGGTCCCGCGGCGGGATATCTCCCAGATCCCGGAGGACCTTTTTGCCGAAGGCCGCCGCGACGGAGCGCATCTCCGCGGGAATCGCGGCGTAGTCGGCGGTGAGGTCCTCGTGTCCGTCCCCGGTGTGGACGACGAACAGGGCGTATCCCGCGGCAGCGAAGTCGAAGTCGATTTTCTCGATGCGGGGGGCGGCGGGATCCGCGAAATCCATCGCGGAAATTCCCCCCAACGCGCAGGCGGTCTGGTCCATTCTTCCGCAGGGTTTTCCGAAGTGGACGTTTTCCGCTTCCCAGCCGATTTCGGCAAGGACCGCGGGGGGCACCGTGCCGGCGTTGTACAGGGCGTTCTGGACGGCGGCCAGAAGTACCTCGAAGGCCGCCGAGGAACTCAGGCCCGAACCGGGAAGGACCCGGCCGTCCGCGGCCGCCCGGAAGGCGCCGTACCGCAGGCCCCGGGCGGCGAAACCGGCCGCCGTGCCGCGGACCAGCGCCTCGGTTTTCCCCGTCTCGCCGGAAACCGGCTCCAGCCGGGACAGGTCCGCCCGGAAGATCCGGGGAAAACCCCGGGACGCGATTTCCGCGGTTCCGCCCGCGGCGGGGGAAACGGCCGCGAGAATGTCCAGGTCCACCGCCGCCGCGAGAACCCGGCCGCCGTTGTGGTCCGTGTGATTGCCCCCGAGCTCGGTGCGGCCGGGGGCGGAAAAAAGCCTGGTCTCCGCGGGGCCGAAGCGTTCCCGGTGTTCGGTCAGGATCGACAGGACGCGGCCGCGGCGGGATACCCCGCTTTCGCCGGGGTACAACCCGGCCAGCACGGAATCCAGGCCGCCGTTTTCGAGAATGCGCGACAGTCCGGCCTGGGTCATAGCCGGAATTTTCCGGGCCGGAGATAGCGGGCGGCCTCCTGCTCGATGTAAAGCGCCTGGGTTTCGTCCCGGAGGCCGCCGATGAGGCGGAAATCCTGACCGTCCTTCAGGACTGCGTGCACCGAGTAGACCCCCGTTCCCCGGGAGACGAGTTTCTCCACGTCTTCGGCCTGTATCGTCCTGGCCCCCCGCCAGGGCAGCGGCGCATGGTGCACCACGATGTAGTCCTCGTTGACGGCAACGATGGTCGAGTTGAGGTAGCCGGCCAGCGTGTAGTAGGTGAGACCGATTCCCACCAGGAGGTGGACGGCCCCCGCCGCGGCCATGCCGTACAGGCCGCCGGCGAAGGCGATGAAGAACCAGACGACAAGGAAGATGTCCCAAATCGCGGTGAAGAACGTGAGAAAAAGGAAGTGGGGGGCGAACCAGCGCCGTTTGATCCGCAGTTCCATCCCGGTGTCTTCCAGCGAGACCCCCCGGGGAAGAGGCGCAGCGGCGAACCTTCCGGATTTCGGCTCCGGGATTTCGGTCCCGTCCCGTGGCGTTTCATCGGGGGACCCGGCGGCGGGTTCCGCGGAAACCGTCCGGGGAGCCACGTCGTCGTAGAAGCTGAAAACCGCGTTGCAGTTGTCGCACTTCGCGACGGCCAGCTGTATGTTGATGTTCTCCGACGGTATTTCCCAGCCGCAGTTCTTGCAGTTCATGGGGTAATTATACCAAAAACCCGCCGATATTGCACATTTCCCGAATGTTTTTTAGTATGAAAAAAGATGATTTATAAACTGGAGAATACGATCCAGCGCTACGCGTGGGGATCCCGGAACCTGCTGCCGGAATTCCTCGGACTTCCGAATCCCGGCGGGGAACCCTGGGCCGAGCTGTGGATGGGCGCCCACCCGAAGGCCCCGTCCCTCGCGGCGGCCGGCGGTCCGGCGGAGCCGCTGGACGCTCTCGCGGCCTCCGACCCCGCGGCTTTTTTGGGGGAGGACGTTGTCCGCCGCTTCGGTCCCCGTTTCCCCTTTCTGTTCAAGGTCCTCGCCGCGGGGCGCCCCCTGTCCATCCAGTGCCATCCGGACCGGGAGCAGGCGAGGGAAGGCTTCGAGCGGGAAAACCGCCTGGGCATTCCCCCCGACGCGCCGGAGCGGAATTACCGGGACCCCAACCACAAGCCGGAAATCATCCTGGCGGTGTCCGATTTCACCGCCCTGCGGGGGTTCCGGCCCGCCTGCGAGACGGCCGGCTTTTTCGCGGCCCTCCCCGTCCCGGAACTCCGGGCGGCGGGGGAAGCCCTTGCCGGGGGCGCCGGGGACGGAGGCGGGGACGGAGGCGGCGGACTCCGGGGTTTCCTGGAGACCCTGCTCGCGGCCCCCGGCGAAAAAGCCCGCCGGTGGATCGGCGCCTGCCTCGCGGAGCGGCTTCCGGGGACGGAACTCGAAGGGACCTGGTTCCGCCGGCTCGCCGTGGAATACCCCGACGACCCCGGCTGCTTTGCCCCGTACTACCTCAACCTGGTGACCCTGCATCCCGGGGAGGCCATGGCCCTCGCGGCGGGGGAGCTCCACGCCTACCTGGAGGGGCTCGGCGTCGAGCTGATGGCGAATTCGGACAACGTCCTGCGGGGCGGGCTCACATCGAAGCACGTGGACCGGGAGGAGCTCTTCCGGATCATGGACGTCCGGACCGGACCCGCGCGGATCCTCCGTCCCCGGACCCGGACGGCAGGGAACGGGATCGTCGAGGACGAGTATCCCGCGGGGACGGAGTCCTCCGCGGGGACGGAGGAATTCGCCCTGTCCGTGCTGCGGTCGGAGGCTGCGCCGGGAGGGGGAAACGCCACTCCCCGGGCGCGCATCGATGCCGGCGGCCCGGAGATACTTCTCTGCGGCGGCGGCCGGGTAAAAATAGAAGGAAGGGAAAACTCCCGGATCCTCGCCCGGGGCGAGGCGGTCTTCGTGCCCGCCGCCGAAGGTTCCTACGCGGTGGAAGGCCGCTTCGTTCTGTACCGCGCCCGGGTGCCCGCATGACGGTCTGGGTGGACGCTGACTCCTGCCCCCAGCGGGTGCGGGAAATCGTCATACGGGCCGCGGCCCGGCGCGGCGTGCCGGCGGTCTTCGTCGCGAACCGGCGCATTCCGCTGCCGAAAAACGGCAGGGTTTCCGCCGTCGTCGTTCCGAAGGGAGACGACAGCGCCGACCTCCACATCACGGACCGCGCCGCGCCGGGCGACCTGGTCATAACCCGGGACATTCCGCTGGCCGCGCAGCTCGTGGAAAAAAACGTGCGGGTCATCAACGACCGGGGCGACGTCTTCACCGCGGAGAACATCCGTGAGCGTCTTTCGGTGCGGAACTTCATGAAGGACCTCAGGGACGCGGGATTGTACGAAAGCCCCTCCGGCGGTTTCGGCCCCCGGGAAATCCGTCTTTTTTCCGACGCCTTCGACCGGGAACTCACCAGAATTCTGAAAATCTCCGGGGGAAATCCATGAAAGAATCCACGCTGAAGACGCTGCTCGCCCGGCGCATCCTCGTTCTGGACGGGGCGATGGGGACGATGATCCAGGGGCTCCGGCTGTCGGAGGACGACTACCGGGGAGAGCGGTTCCGGGACCTGCCGGCGGAACGCCAGCTCCGGGGAAACAACGACATCCTGAACCTGACCCTGCCCGGCGCCGTGGAGGATATCCACCGGGCGTACCTCGAGTCCGGGGCGGACATCGTGGAGACCAACACCTTCAATTCCACGGCGGTTTCCCAGAAGGAGTACGGCCTTTCGGAGCTCGCCTACGAGCTGTCCCGGGCGGGTGCGGAAATCGCCCGGCGGGCCGCGGACGCGTACACCGCCCGGGATCCGGAGCGGCCCCGGTTCGCCGCCGGCGTTCTCGGGCCGACGAGCAAGACCCTGAGCCTGTCGCCGGACGTGGCGAACCCGGGCTACCGGGAGATCGACTTCCACGGCCTCGCCGCGGCCTACGGGGAGGCGGCCCGGGGGCTCCTGGACGGCGGGGCGGACCTGGTCCTGATCGAAACGGTTTTCGACACCCTGAACGCGAAAGCGGCGATCTTCGCGCTGAAGGAGCTTTTCGCCCGGCGCGGCGCCTGTGTCCCCGTCATGATTTCCGGCACCATCACCGACGCCTCCGGCCGCACACTGTCCGGCCAGACCCCCGCGGCCTTCTGTCACTCGGTCGCCCACGCGGATGCCTTCTCGGTGGGCCTGAACTGCGCGCTGGGGGCGGACCTCCTCCGTCCCTACCTGGAGGAAATCGCCGCCGCGGCGGAGACAGCCGTAAGCCTCCACCCCAACGCGGGGCTCCCCAATGAATTCGGCGGGTACGACCATTCTCCGGAGCTCATGGCCCGGGTCCTGGGGGACTACGCCCGGGAAGGGCTCCTCAACATCGTCGGGGGCTGCTGCGGCACCACCCCGGAGCACATCCGGGCCATCGCGGACGCAGTCGCGGGGGCGGCGCCACGGCCGATTCCCGCCCCCCGGCACCTGACCAGTTTCGCGGGCCTGGAGCCGCTCGAGCTCCGCCCGGACAGCCTCTTCGTCAACATCGGCGAAAGAACCAACGTGACGGGCTCCGCCCGCTTCCGCAGGCTGGTCACCGAGGGCCGCCACGAGGAGGCCCTCGGCGTCGCCCGGGAGCAGGTTGAAAACGGCGCCCAGATCATCGACGTCAACATGGACGAGGCGATGCTGGACTCCGCCCGGGAAATGCGGATATTCCTGAACCTGCTCGCCGCCGAGCCCGACATCGCCCGGGTGCCGGTCATGATCGACTCGTCCCGGTGGGACGTCATCGAGGCGGGCCTCGCCTGCGTCCAGGGGAAGGGCATCGTCAATTCCATCAGCCTGAAGGAGGGGGAGGAGGAATTCCTCCGCCGGGCGGAGCTGGTGCGCCGTTACGGCGCCGCCGCCGTCGTGATGGCCTTCGACGAGAAGGGGCAGGCGGACACGCTGGAGCGGCGGATTAATATCTGCCGCCGGGCCTTCAGGCTGCTTACGGAGAAGGCCGGTTTCCCGCCGGAGGACATCATCCTGGACGCCAACGTTTTCGCCGTCGGCACCGGCCTGGATGAGCACCGGAATTACGCCGTCGATTTCCTCGAGGCGGTGCGGGTCGTCAAATCGACCCTGCCCTTCGTGAAGACCAGCGGGGGCATCAGCAACCTGTCGTTCTCGTTCCGGGGAAACGAGACGGTGCGCCGGGCCATGCATTCCGCCTTCCTGTACCACGCGATACGGGCCGGGCTGGACATGGGCATCGTGAACTCAGGCCAGCTCGACGTGTACGACGAAATTCCGAAACCCCTGCTGGAGGCGGTGGAGGACGTCATCCTGAACAGGAGACCCGACGCGACCGAGAGGCTCCTGGATGTCGCGGCGGGGACGGAGGATGCGGGCGGCCCCGGCGGAAAGGCCGCCGAAGATCCGGCATGGCGGGGCCTCCCGGTCCGGGAGAGGCTGTCCCACGCCCTGGTGAAGGGCATCACCGCCTTCATCGAGGCCGACGTCGAGGAGGCCCGCCGGGAAATCGGCCGGGCGCTTCCCGTCATCGAGGGGCCGTTGATGGACGGAATGAACGCGGTGGGCGCCCTCTTCGGCGCGGGCAAGATGTTCCTTCCGCAAGTGGTGAAAAGCGCGAGGGTCATGAAGCAGGCTGTGATGTACCTGGAGCCCTTCATCGAGGCGGAAAAGGCGGCGGACGCTTCCGCCGCGGCGGAAGCCGGCACGGCGGAACGCAGTGCGGCCGCGCCGGGGGACCGGCCGGCCGGGAAGGGCCTTTTCGTCATCGCCACCGTGAAGGGGGACGTGCACGACATCGGCAAGAACATCGTCAAGGTGGTCCTGCAGTGCAACGGCTGGGAGGTGGTCGACCTGGGCGTCATGACCCCGGCCCGGGATATCCTGAAGGCCGCCCGGGACCGGAAGGCGGACATCGTCGGGCTTTCGGGGCTCATCACCCCGTCGCTGGACGAAATGGTCCACGTCGCGTCGGAGTTGGAACGGGAAGGATTCACGACCCCGCTCCTGGTCGGCGGGGCAACGACGTCGGAAATTCACACCGCCTTCAAAATCGAGCCCGCCTATTCCGGGCCGGTGCTTCACGTCAAGGACGCCTCCCTCGCGGTGGGCGCCGCCGCGCGCCTTCTGGACCCCCGGACCCGGGAGACTTTCGCCGCGGAAATCCGTGCCCGCTACGCCGAGGCGCGGCGGCGCAGGAACGCGGCGCCTCCGGCTGACTTCATCCCGCTGGCCGACGCGCGCTCGCGCCGTTTCGATCCCGGCTGGACCGGCTTCCTGCCGCCGCGGCCGAAAAAGCCGGGGATCCACGTCTTCCGGGAGGTGCCGCTGGAAACCCTGGCCCGGTACATCGACTGGAGCTTTTTCTTCATGGCCTGGGAGATGGACGGAAAATATCCGGAGGTCCTGGACCACCCGGAAAAGGGGGAGGAGGCGCGGATACTGCTCCGGGACGCCCGGGCCATGCTTGCGCGGATGAGCCGGGAACGCCTGGTGGAAGCCCGGGGCGTGCTCGGCCTCCTTCCCGCCGCGGCGGATGAGGACGACACCGTCGTCGTGTACCGGGACGAGGACCGCCGGGAAACGCTGCTGCGGATACCCTTCCTGCGTCAGCAGAGGCGCAAGACAGAAGTTCCCTATTACCTGTCGCTGGCCGATTATGTCGCCCCGGCGGGGTCCGGCCTCTCCGACTGGATCGGCTTTTTCGCCGTCACCGCGGGCATAGGGCTCGATGGGGTCGTCCGGAAGTTCGAGGCCGAGGGAGACGACTACGGGGCTATCATGGTGAAGGTGCTCTCGGACCGGCTCGCCGAGGCCTTCGCGGAGTACATCCATCTCCTTGCCCGGCGGGACCACTGGGGCTACGCCCCGGACGAAAATCTTCCGGTTGAGGATCTCCTGCGGGTGCGCTACCGGGGAATCCGGCCCGCGCCGGGCTACCCGCCCTGTCCGGACCACCGGGACAAGCTCCTGATCTGGAAACTCCTGGAGCCGGACGCCCGGGCCGGCATCGGCCTCACCGAAAGCTGCATGATGACCCCGGAGGCGTCGGTGTCGGGCTACATTTTCTCGCACCCGGAGGCAAAGTACTTCAGCGTGGACAAGCTCGCCCGTGACCAGGTCGAGGATTACGCCCGCCGGAAGGGGGACACCCTCGCGGTGGCGGAGAAATGGCTCCGCCCTATGCTGGGCTACTGAAGCAGGAAACCACGTAGTCCGCGGCCTCCGCCGTGGGGGCGAAGATGACCCGGCCGCGGGCCTTCCAGCGTTTGTGTCCCTCCTCCGGACCGAGGCGGTACAGGACCTCGTCGATGGAGGTGCCGAATGGCCGCCCGTCCTCGAACCGCATCAGGAATCCCGCTTTCTCGATGAGGGCGACGCCCCCCGCCAGGTCCCACAGCTTCAGGTTGGCCCGGTAGGCCAGGTAGTTCCCCAGGACCAGGTGCGCCAGCGAGAAAACCGCGGAGCCGGTGGCGTGCAGGGCGTTGCCGCCGGAGAAGCCGCCCTTTTTGACGTAGCCCTGGGCAAGGGCGATGACGCCCTTCGGGTCGGGCCGCAGGAAGGGCGGCGTGAAGGGCTTGAGGCCCGCGCCGGGATTTTCGGCGTCCGGGGCGACCCGGCCGTGGAAGATTTTTTCCCCGTCGCTCACCAGCATGTCCCCGCCGATGGGAAGGTACAGGGCTCCCTCGCGGATGACCCCGCCGCGGGCCAGGGCTATCGAAACGCCCCACATCGGGAAATGGTGGGCGTAGGAGATCGTGCCGTCGATGGGATCCACGATCCACGCCGTCTTCTTCAGGGCCGATGCGATGTAGTCTTCGCTGCGGCCCTCCAGGGTCTCCTCCCCCAGAAGGTAGGAGCCCTCGTCGGGCTTGTCGAGTTCGGCAGCGAGGGACGCTTCGATCGCCCTGTCGGCCTGGGTCACCACGGTGGCGTCGCTCTTGTATTCCCGCACCGGCGCGTCGAAATGTTCCAGCGCGATTCTGCCGCTCCGGGCGAGAAGCCGGGCGACGGTGTCCTTGTTCCATTGTGTCATGACGTCAGTGTAGCACGAAGCGGGGGACAGAGGGGAGGGGGCGTCCGCCGCCGGAAACGTCCCGGCGGCGGCGCGGAAGGTGAGCTTAAAACCGGAACATGCTGTTCTGGGTCGTGTAGGCGTCTTCGAAAAAGCCGACCTGCCGCTTGAGCTGGTCGTAGTGGTCCGCCTCCCACTTGGCGAGGAACTGAAGGAATTTTTTGACCTCCGGCTGCTCCACTTTTTTGGCGAAGTTCCGGTAGAATTTCGCGGACTCCGCCTCGAGCTTCATGCCGATCCGCAGGGTCGAAATTTCGTAGTGCTTGTCCTTGATCGCGGTTTTGAACTCCTGGGTGAATATGGGGCTCTTCGCGTCGTCGAAGCTCTGGAGCGGCGCAAGCTCGGGAATCTTCACCGGCCCGCCCTTTATCGTCTTCTTCGCGATGTCCTGCAGGGCCTGGATGTGGGAGTCCTCCTCCCTGGACAGGTTGAGGAAAACTTTCTTCGCCTTCTTGTCCTTCGTCGTCTTGCTCGCCGCAAGATACAGCTCCCGGCCTTCGATCTCGCCCTGGATCGCCATCGTGAAAAGTTCCTTCAGTTCCATGACCGCCTCCTGTTTTAAATTGAAAACATGATTCACTATAGCACGGAATTCCTATCCGTGCTTCTCCTGCCACTCCCGCGCGAGTCTCTGGGCTTCGGCGAGCTGGGCCGGGGTCATTTTTCCGGCGACCTCGTCGCGAAGCCGCGCCGCCTCGTCCCGCTGCTCGCCGGGATCGTAGCGGGAGGCGGCAAGATTGAGCCAGAGATGGGCGGACACGAAGTCCTGCCCGACGCCCTCCCCGTTTAAGTACATAAGGCCGAGGCTGTGCTGGGCCCACGGATGTCCCTGGTCGGCGGCCTGCCTCCACCAGCGGGCGGCTTCGCGGTAGTCGGTCCGCGCGCCCTCTCCCGCGTAATACATCCAGCCGAGCTGTGACTGTGCGTCGGCGTCACCGGAGTCCGCCGCCCTGCGGTACCACCTCAAGGCCTCGTCGTGGTTTTGCGGAAGGTCCCCGCCGTGGTAGTATTCCAGCGCCAGAAGATACGCGTAGCGGGCTCCGTCTCCGCCGCCGCTTTCGGCGGCTTTGACGAGCCAGGCGGTTCCCTTCGCCGGGTCTTTCGCGACGCCGTTTCCCGAGATGTGCATCATGCCGACGGTCCACATGGCGTCCACCGACCCGAGGTCCGCGGCCTTCCCGTACCACTTCAGCGCTTCA
>CAZGUL010000017.1:0-17277 GCA_964529055.1 uncultured Spirochaetaceae bacterium | reverse complement strand
AACCAGCAGCTTTTATACCAACCCGGCTCACTTCTGTCAAGTTCACCCGGCTTTTTCCTCGTCTCGCCCCACGCCCCCGTTGCCCGAAGACGCGAAGATCAATGTAACAAATCCAATCGTCGGTGTCAAGACCCTGTCAAGATGTTTTTGAAAGGTGTTCTCGTCAGTCGCGAGGTGCACTATACCGAAATACGACGCAGACTGTCAACTAGGCCGGATAAAATTTACGTTTTTTTTCTCCGCCGGAATACAAGGTAATAATCCAGAAACGACAGCAGGGCCAGCACCGCCGCGGCCGCGAAGAAAACCTGCCCCGCCATAAGAAACATGTCCATGTATTCGCCGAACAGGGAAAGACTGCGGCAGGTGTGGATGAAAAGCCCGGCAAAGCCGGCAATGGCGTAGAAAACGGCCTTCAGCTTTCCGCCCTTCTTCGCGGCCAGTGCCGTTCCTTCCTTGTACATGATCATCCGGATGAACGTGATTCCCAGCTCTCGGTACATGATGAGGATGAAGGCCCAGGCGGGCATGATTCCCGTGGCGACGAAGCAGACGAAATACGTGAGGCGGGCCACCACGTCGGCGAAGGGGTCCAGGAGTTTTCCCATGTCGGTGACCTGGTCCAGGGCCCGCGCCACGGAGCCGTCCACCATGTCGGAGGTTTCAATGACGATATACAGAATCCACAAAACGACGACGGCGGGAATCGCCCCGACGCCCGTCCAGAGGGGAAGAAAGAACATCAGGAAAAAAAGCGGCGACAGATAGATTCTGAACGCCGTCAGAATGTTCGGAATATTCATGGGGTAAACGTAGTGTTTCCTGTAACTAATGTCAATAATTACAATTGACAGAGTCTTCGCCACTCATGGTAGAGTGGGCGGATGAAGAAAAGGACCGGCATAACCGCAAGCATCAATCACACCGTCGGGGCGCTTTTCATTTCCCAGATCCTTTTCAGCGCCGGCGTTCTTTTCTTTTACAGGATCAGTCCGACGAACACGGGCGTCGTGACCTTCGTTCTCGCGACGACGGCGATCCACGTGGGACTGTGGATCTTCCTTTCGATCATGCACGAGCATTTCGTGCTGATACACACGGGAGAAAAGCTCGCGCGGATCAATTTCGCCAATGTGCTGACGCTGGTACGGATTAGCTCCATTCCGACGGCCGCCCTTCTCCTCGTTCTGGTGCAGTATCATCCGGTCCTTCCCGTCCTGTTGCCGCTGATCGCCGTGATCTTTCTGACCGACCTCTTCGACGGGGCGGTCGCCCGCGGGACCCGTCAGATAACCCGGATCGGCAAGTACCTGGACAGCATCAGCGATTACGCGGTCCTCATCGTGGTATCCGTCGCGATGGCGGTCTACTCCATGATTCCCGACTGGTTCTTCATCCTGATCCTGTTTCGTCTGCTTTTTCAGCTGGTGGGAATGGGAGCCCTTCTCCTGTACCAGGGATATCTCCACCCGTCGGCGTCCCTTCTCGGCAAGGCCTCCATTTTCGCCACCATGACCCTCTACGGTTTCGAGGTGCTCGCCCTCGCGAAGGGCCTTCAGAGCGTTCTGCTGCCCGCCGCGAATCTTCTCGAGTACATAGCGGCCGCCATCGTCTGTCTGTCCCTGGCGGAGAAAGTCTTTCACCTGAAAAAGGGCTTCGTCGAGGCGAAGGAAACGGTGAAGAAGCAGGCCGCTTCCCGGCAGCGCCCGCCGATAGACTGAAGGCTGTAATCAGCGGGCGGCGTACTTCCGGAGTTCCGGCTGGAGTTTTTCCATTTCCCGAGGCCGGAAGTACGAGTAGAGGACCCTGTAGCCGGCCTTGAATTTGGCCGCCAGGAGTTCCCGGACCTTGTCGTCCATCTCCGGCTGCGACGAAAACTGAAAGGGCTTTTCCCGGGTCATCGAGAGGTTTTTTCCCCAGGAAACGGTGAAGCTGAAGGGAGAAAAAAGATGCCCCTGCCTGTCGTGAATGTTGTAATAATGGGACGCGCCCCGGGCGTCGATGCGGTACAGGGTGATCATCATGGCTCTTTATGTATCGGCAGAAGGGGCCATAAAGCCGCAGCGAAAAAGAGCCTCACTTTTCGGCGATCGCGGCCCCGCCGTTCACGTCGATGCGGAGGATGTACGTGGAAAAGAGCTCCGCCGGCGGCATCTCCGCTTCCACCTGCTTGATCTCGACCCCCGGAAGCCCGTACAGAACGCGCTCGGCGAAGCCGGTGCCGGAAAAGGCCGCGTTGAACGGGTGTTCCGCGTCCCCGGACTTCAGGGCGGCGAATTTGTACGAGACCTTCCGTCCCAGAAGCACGTACGGGTCGGCGAAAACGAGGATTTCCAGACGGACCGTTATTTTTCGTGACGGAACGGTCATCACGGTCTCGTCCTGGCCGGATAGGGACACCAGCAGGGAGGTTTCCGCCTCCCCCATGTGGAGGACTTTTATTGAACCCGCGTCGACCGGCCCGTACACCGGAGTCCATTCGCGGAGGGCCGATCGCGCCCCGTATCCCGCGAGACCGGCGAGAACCAGGAGAAGGACCCCCGCGGTTTTTTTGAAACGCAGGCCGATGCCTCCGACCAGCACAGCCGCGCCGGCGGCCGCGAGGGACGGAAAATACTTCACCCCCGCGGGAAGGGACAGAATGACGGCAACCGTGAAGCTCGGTATCGCGGCGGCGAGGAGGAGGAATATCTTCGTGGGTTTGCGCCGGCGGGTTTTGGCCGGATCCCGGGTCCTGCGGGAAATAATCGTGAGCTGGGCGGCGGCGGCGCCGAAAAAAAGCCCCCCGACGATGAGCCAGAACACGGGACTCTGCAGAAGAAAACTTTTATAACTCATACAACTCACCGTATTTTACCGAAAGATACCGGATAAAGTAAGACGGGTCGAGGGGAGAACCCGTGACCTCCCCGACGAGTTCCGCCGCGGTCCGGGACGCTCCGGGAGAGTGAATCCGCCCCTGCAGCCATTCCGTGACGGGGAGAAGGTTCCCGTCGGCCAAGAGACCGTCCAGGCCGGGAAGGTCCCGGCGGAGAGCGTGGAGGAACTGGGCGGCGTACAGATTGCCCAGCGCGTAGGTGGGAAAATACCCGATGGCGCCCATGGACCAGTGGATGTCCTGCAGAACGCCCTCGGCGTCGTCCGCGGGGACCATTCCCAGGAGGCTCCGGGAAAGCTCATTCCACGCGCCGGGAAGGTCCTCCGGGCGGAGAGTTCCCGCTACGAGCTCCTTTTCCAGCTGAAAGCGCAGAATGATGTGCAGGCTGTAGGTGACCTCGTCGGCCTCAATCCGGACCAGGGACGGTTCCACGGAGTTGACCGCGCCGTAAAAGGAGGACAGGGGCAGGGAATCGAAAACGCCGGGGAAATGGTCCTTCAGCACGGGATACCAGCGCTTCCAGAACGGCAGGCTCCGGCCGATCATGTTTTCCCACAGGCGCGACTGGGATTCGTGGATCCCCAGGGAGGTGCCGTCGGCCAGAAGGGTTCCGCGGACCCCGGCCCCGAAACCCAGCTCGTAGAGGGCATGGCCGCCCTCGTGGATCGTTCCGAACAGGGCGCTCCGGAAATCCCCGGAGGCGTAGCGGGTGGTTATCCGCACGTCGTCGGCCCCCAGGGAAGTCGTGAAAGGATGGACCGAAACGTCCAGACGGCTCCTGTCCCGGGGCAGGCCCATGGACTCAAGGACCTTCCGGCCGAAAGCTTCCTGGGCCGATGCCGGGAAGTCCGCGGCGGGAAGCCGGGGCGGCCGTACGGTCGATTCCCCGATCCTCCGCAGGAGCGGGACGAGGTGGTCTCTCAGGCCGGTAAAAAGACGGTCGATTTCCGCCGCGGTCATCCACGGCTCGTACTCGTCCAGGAGTGCGTCGTAGGGATGCCCGGCGTACCCGATCCTTTCCGCCGACTCCCGGGTGAGGGCGAGAATATCTTTCAAATAGGGAAGAAAAAGCGGGAAATCCGCCGCCTTTCTCGCTTCCGCCCACCGGGCCTGCCCCATTGCGGCGGCCCGGGCCAGTTTTTCCACGAGCTGCCGGGGCAGTTTCGCCGCCCGGTCATGGCGTCTCCGCCAGGCCCGGTAAAACGCAGCCTCCGTCCCCGGACCGCCGCCGGCCGGCGGAGCGCCGTCCCCGGACGATTCCGGCGCCTCCGCCGCCGCCAGAGCTTCCGCGACGGCGGGAGACGTGATCCGCTCGTGGACCAGACCGTGCAGCAGGGCGAGCTGCTCCGCCCGTTCCTCCACGCCCCGGGGCGGGAGAAAGGTTTCCTGGTCCCAGCCGAGAACGGCTTCCGCGTGCCTGAGAAGGTAGACTTCCCGGTCGATTTTTTTCAGGGTCTCGCGATGGTCCGCCATGGGGCCCCCCCGGTCAATGGTATGCGTAGGCGCTGCCGCCGATGAACTCCCGGAGGAGCGACTTCGGCGGAACGACGCTTTCGTCGGTCCAGTCGGGAATCTGGCTGAAAAGCCTGATGACCCGTTCCGCCCGGGCAAGGGCGTCCACCCGGTCGGGATCGCCCGCGAGCTCCTCCGCGAAGGCGGGAAAGAGCCGGGCCAGCCGCGCCTTGTGAAACAAAAGTTCGTAGGGAAGAAAACTGTTGACGATGGCGTTGGCGTAACGCAGGCGGGAAACTATGTACCGCAGCTCCGACCTGCGGACCAGGTACCAGTGCAGCAGGGTTTCCCGCGGGTTGTAGTTGCGGAACTGCATGTCCCGCACCATCCGCCGCATCATCCGGACGTCGGTCCAGCGGATGAAGGCGCCGTCATCGTCCTTGAGCTGGGCGAGGGTCTCGATGTAGATCTTGAATTTCGCTTCCGGCGGAACGGATTCCGTCATGGGTTCGTACAGGCCGTGCAGGCTGTCCACCAGAAGGATGTCCTTCGGGCCGAGCCTTATCGTTCCGGAGATGCCGTCCCTCCGTCCGGCCTTGAAATTGTACCGCGGCACCTGGACTTCCTCTCCCGCGGCGATCATTCCCAGGTGCCGGCTGAACAGCTCCAGGTCCAGGGCCTGGGGGGTTTCGAAATCGTAGTCCCCGTGGGGGTCCCGCGGATGGGTGGCCAGGTCGAAAAAGTAATTGTCCGCGTTGATCGGGACCAGGCGCAGTCCCCTGCCGCCGAGGGCCTCGGAGATTTTGATCGTCGTCGTCGTTTTGCCGGACGAGGAGGGACCGGCTATGATGATGACCTTGAGGCCTTCCAGCCTGTCGTACAGCCCCGCGAGGAGGTCGTCGATATCCCGGCGGTAGAATTCCTCGCACCGGGACACCAGGTCCGGCAGGCGGTTTTCCCGGACCGCGTCCCGCAGGTGGGTCACGCTGTAGCACCGGTTGTCCACCGCCCAGGACAGGGCCTCCCACAGTTTGCGGTACGGGACGTTTTCCGACGAATAGGTCAGGCTCTCCTTACCGCTGCGCTTCAGGCTGTGCTCGTACCGGTAGACGATGTAGGCCTTCGCTGTCCGGGCGTGGCCGCCCTCGATGAGCATTTTTTCGACCGTGTCCTGCACCTCCTCCACGGTGGGGGGAGACGGGGTGCGCCCGTCGGCGAGGGTGCGCTCCCTGCGGCGGGAGAGCTCGTCCACGACCCTGTCGGCGATCTTTTCCGCCAGGGCCTGGTCGCGGCCGCCCACAGCCACGGCGGCCCGCAGGATCGCGAAGGATATTTTTTTCGGGTCGAAGGGCACGAGCCGTCCGTCCCGCTTGACGATCTTCTCGATCATGTCATTACAGCACCGCTTTGGTAGCGATTTTTTCCCGGAGGAATTTCTTGAACTCTTCCACGGGCATGTTGTTCATCTGCTCGCCCGAGCGGGTCCGCACGGAAACCGCGCCGGCGTCCTTCTCGTTGCCGCCCACGACGAGCATGTAGGGGACCTTGTCGGCCTGGGCTGACCGTATCTTCGCGTTCATCCGGGAGTCCGACAGGTCGGCCTCGACCCGGAATTCCTCGGCGGTGAGGGCCCTGGCGACGGAGGCCGCGTAATCGGCGAAGGCGGGCGCCACCGGCACGACGACGGCCTGCACCGGGGCGAGCCAGACCGGAAAAGCCCCGCCGTAGTGCTCGACCAGCACGCCGAAGAACCGTTCCAGCGACCCGAGCAGGGCCCGGTGCACCATGAAGGGCTGCTTTTCCTTGCCGTCCTGGTCCACGAATTTCATTTCGAAACGGGAAGACATGTTGAAGTCGAACTGGATGGTCGTCATCTGCCATTCCCGGCCCAGGGCGTCCTTGATCTTCAGGTCGATCTTGGGACCGTAGAAGGCGCCGCCGCCCTCGTCCACCTCGTATTCGAGACCCTCGGTTTCGAGGGCTTTCCTGAGCGAAAGCAGCGCCTTCTCCCAGGAGGCATCGTCGCCGACGCTTCCGTCGCCCTTCGGCTTCGTCGCGAGGTATGCCTTGATGTTCGTGAATCCGAAGTCCTTCCATATCCGGAGCGAAAAACGCAGGACTTCCAGGATCTCGCTCTCGATCTGGTCGGGGGAGCAGAAAATGTGCGCGTCGTCCTGGGTGAAACCCCGAACGCGGAGCAGACCGTGCAGGACGCCGGAGCGTTCGTAGCGGTACACGGTGCCGAGTTCGGCCCAGCGCAGGGGAAGGTCCCGGTACGAGCGCGTCTTGCTCTTGTAGATCATGATGTGGAAGGGGCAGTTCATCGGCTTCAGGTAATAATTCTGCTCGTCGATTTCCATCGGGGCGTACATGTTGTCCTTATAGAAACCCAGATGTCCCGAGGTCTGCCACAGCCACGAGCGGCCGATATGGGGAGTGTACAGGATTTCGTAACCGTTGCGCCGGTGCTGGGTCCGCCAGTAGTCCTCCACGGCCTGCCGGATCCTGCCCCCCTTGGGGTGCCAGTAGATGAGGCCGGGGCCGGCGTCCTCGTGGATCGAGTACAGGTCCAGCTCCCTGCCGACCTTCCGGTGGTCCCGTCTCTCGATCTCCGCGAGGTGATCCAGGTACTGCTTCAGGTCCGCCTCGGAGAGCCAGGCCGTCCCGTAGATGCGCTGGAGCATCTTGTTTTTCTCGTCGCCCCGCCAGTAGGCGCCGGCGATGCTGAGCAGCTTGAACGAGCCGGGATCGATCTCCTTCGCGCTTTCCACATGGGGGCCCCGGCACAGGTCGGTGAAGACGCCCTGGGTGTAAATCGAGACTTCCTCGTTTTCCGGGATCGCGTCCAGGAGTTCCAGCTTGTAGGGCTGACCCTGAAAGCGCCTGCGCGCCTCGTCCCGGCTCACCACTTCCCGCGTGAAGGACGCCCCGGACCGGATGATCTCGCGCATCGATTTCTCGATGTCTTCCAGGTCCTCCGGAGTCAGGTTCCGGGGGAGGTCGAAGTCGTAGTAAAAACCGTTGTCGATGGCCGGGCCGATGGCGATTTTCGCGTCCGGGAACATCCGGAGCACCGCCTCCGCCATGATGTGCGACGTGGAATGCCGTATGGTGTCGAGTTTCTGCTGTGTCTGGTCCATGTCCTTATCCGCTCCTTCCGTGTGCAATAAAAAAGCCCTTACGCCTGCCGCCCTACGCCTTCCCCCGGGGGAATTTCGCGTAAGGACGAAAAGCATAAGGGCTCGCTTTCTGCGGGGCCCGCTTTCCGCGGTTCCACCTTACTTCGGGGCTCTCCGGAATCGGGTCCGGCGCTCCGCTCCTCATTATTCATCTGTCTGGCTCGGGAGGTGGTTTTCGACTGCGCTCCTGCCGGGACCCTCTCAGCCGCGGGAATCCCTCTCTGTCGGCCAAAGCCTTCAGCTACTCGTCTCCGTCGTCGCCTTTCATGTTCTAAAGTAAAAAAACACGACGCGATTGTCAAGAGAGAAACGCGCCGGACGGACACGGCCGGCGGCGGGGGCGATGCCGTCCCCGGCGCCGGGTCAAAAAAAGGACGCGCCCCAGAAGGCGAGCGGAATCGACACGACCCCCAGGGTCGTGGAGGCGAGGATCATCGTTCCCGTGAAATCCGGGTCCGCCCCGTAGCGGCTGGTCAGGACGTAGGAAAAAAGGGCCGACGGCAGCGCCGATCCGACGATGAACACCGTCCTGGCCATACCTTGGATGTCGAAAATGAATACCGCGGCGGCCCCCAGCAGGAAACCCGCCCCGGTGCGCAGAAAATACCCCATGGCAAGGTGGGAATCGAAACGGAGCCGGCGCTTCGTCAGCGAACAGCCGAGGGCGAGCGCCGCCAGGGAGCCCATGCCGGACCCCGCGAATTCGCAGGTTTTCAGGACCGCTTCGGGAACGGGGACCTTCAGAAACCGGAAGCCCATGCCCAGGATGATCGAGAAGAAAAGCGGGGTCTTCAGCACTTCCAAAAGCCGTCCCGCAGAGAAGCCCCCGGTGACGATCATGATGCCGATGCCGATGGCGAAGACGCCCTGGAGCTGGTCGTAGATCAGGATGATGTTCATCGCCTCGACCCCGCCCCAGAGCTTCATCAGGGGCATGCCGAGGAAGCCCGTGTTGTAGATGATGATCGCGAGGAGGTATCCCCGGGGGTCGAGCTTCCGCGCCCCGGTCCACAGGAGGCCGAGGATCGTCAGCGAAACAACGACGAAGCCCGCCGCGCCGCCGATCCGCAGAACCAGCTCCCCGGAAACGGGGGACGTGTACAGGGAATAGAAGAACATCATCGGCGCGACGATGTCCGCGAGGACGCGGAAAAGGGTGTCGTCGGACACCGGGAAACGTTTCGCGTACAGGTACCCGACGGCGATGGTCAGGGACAGCGGGAGGAGGAGAATGAAAATGGCTGCGATCATTGATGACTCCGTGACGGGCGCGATGATGAGGAGTATTCCGGATGGGAGGGAAAGAGTCAACTATAAAAAAAACCGCCCAATGGGCGGCGTGGTTCGGTGACGGAGCGACTTATCCGTTGTCGCCGATGGCTTCCACGGGGCAGGACTCCAGGGACGTCTTCACCCCGTCGAGGTCCGCGGGGTCCGGTTGTTTCTTGACGTACGCCTTGTCGTCCGCGTTCATCTCGAAAACCTCGGGAGCGGTGCTGACGCAGAGGCCGCAGCCGATGCAGGTTTCGTCCACGTAATATGCGCCGGGAACGTTGTCCGCGATTTTATTGTTCTTGTCCGCCATGAATGATCCTCCTCAGGCATGTATTTCACTTAAAGTATACATGACCGGGAAGAAAAAGCCCGTAACAAATATCACGTTTCCCGCGAGGTCCTCATGGTCCGCATGGAATTAAGCACGGCGAGAACGGCGACTCCCACGTCCGCGAAGACCGCCTCCCACATGCCCGCCAGTCCGGCGACGCCGCCGGCGACGAAAAACGCCTTCACCGCCAGGGCGAACAGGATGTTCTGCAGTACGATGATCCGCGTCCTGCCCGCGATCCCGATCGCCGCGGCGATCTTCCGGGGATCGTCGTCAAGGATGACGATGTCGGCGGTCTCCACGGCGGCGTCCTGTCCGATGCCTCCCATCGCGATGCCCGCGTCGGCCCCGGCGAGGACGGGGGCGTCGTTGATGCCGTCCCCGACGAAGGCGACGGGGCCGGAGGCTTCCTTCCTGATGTCCGCCAGATGACGGGCCTTGTCCCCGGGCATGAGACCGCCCCGGGCGTCCGCGATGCCGATGCTCCGGCCCACATCGCGGGCCCTCCCGCTTTCGTCGCCGCTGAGCATCACCACATCCAGGCCCCGGCGCCTGAGGGCTTCCACGGCCCCCGCCGACTCCGGCCGGATTTCGTCCCCCAGGTCGATGCGGCCCGCGTATCTGCCGTCCCCGGCAAGGTGGACCCGCGCGCTTCCGGCGGGGGGAACGGGAAACCCGTCCGCGTCGTCCGGGACCGCGATGCCTTCCTCCCGCAGGAAATCGGCGCTTCCGGCCAGGATCCTCCGTCCCTCCAGGGCGGCCCGGACGCCTTTTCCGGAAATCTCCTCGAAGGAATCGGGAGGCGGAAAATCCCTGCCCCAGGCCTCCCGCAGTGAACGGGCGATGGGATGGTTCGAACCCGATTCCGCCTTCGCCGCGGTCTCCAGGAGCCGGGCCGCCGCGGACTCGTCCCCGTCTCCGGAGGCGGGACGGACGCCGAGGACCGTGAAATTTCCTCTCGTCAGGGTTCCCGTCTTGTCGAAAACGACCGTTCCGACTTTTCCCAGGACGTCGATGAAGTTCGATCCTTTTATAAGGATGCCCCGTCGGGCGGCCGCTCCGATGCCGCCGAAATACCCGAGGGGGATGCTGACCACCAGCGCGCAGGGGCAGGAGATGACGAGGATCGTCAGGGCGCGGTAGAGCCAGTCCCGGAAAAGCTCCCCGGGAACGAGAAGCGGCGGGAGCGCCGCCGTCAGGACGGCCGCCGCCATCACCGCGGGGGTGTAATACCCGGCGAAGCGGGTCATGAACCTTTCGGTCTTCGATTTCCGGGCGGCCGCTTCCTCCACCAGGCGGAGGATCCGCGCCGCGGTCGATTCGCCGTACTCCCGGACCGCCCGGATTTTCAGCAGCCCCGGGCCGTTCACGGTTCCGCCGGGGACCTCCGTCCCCGGGGCCGCCGGCCGGGGGACCGGCTCGCCGGTGACCGCCGCGGTGTCGATCCAGGATGAACCTTCGCCGACTACGCCGTCCAGCGGGACCCTCGCCCCCGGCCGGACCACGACCGTCTCGCCGACGCGGACGCTTTCCGGCGCGGTGCGGACGATTTCCCCGTCCCGCAGGACTTCCGCGTAATCCGCCTTAAGCGCCAGAAGGGCCTTGATCGAGCGGCGCGACCGGGCAAGCGACAGGCTTTCCAGAAATTCGCCGAAGCGGTAAAAAAGCATGACCCCCGCGGCCTCCGAAAAAGCGCCGATCGCCAGCGCGCCGGAGGTCGCCGCGGTCATCAGGAAATTCTCGTCGAAGATTTTTCCGTTTTTCACCGTGAAAATCGCCGCCCGGAGGACCCGCAGGCCGGCAGCCAGCCAGACCGCCGAAAACAGGACGGGGCCGGCGGTTTCTCCGGAGAAAAAGGCCGCCCCGTAAACGGCGGCCGATGTCAAAAGGAACGCGATTTCCCGGCGGGCCGCCTTTTTCTCCCGCTCCGCTTCGGATTCCATTTCGATTTCCCCGGCCGGGGCGATTTCCACCTCCGGTTCGATCCTGCGGATTTCCTCGCGGACGCCCGCCATGTCGTCGGTGTCGATGATCAGGCTCGCCGACGCGAAATTGAGGGACGCGTAACGTACGGAGGTCATCGCCGCGATGCGTTTTTCTATCCTGGCCGCGCATTCCGCGCAGTCCAGGTTTTTCACCGGGTAGGTGGTCATGCCTTCTCCCCCACATGTTCCAGACCCTGCTCGAGGATGGACGCGACATGGTCATCGCTGAGCGCATAGTAAACGACCTTTCCCTCCTTCCGGTGCTTCACCAGGTTCGAAAGCCGGAGGATCTTGAGCTGATGGGAAACCGCGGACTGGGACGCGCCGAGAACCGCCGCCAGGTCGCAGACACAGAGCTCTCCGCGCAGCAGCGCGTGCAGGATCTTGATCCGCGTGGAGTCGCCGAAGACCTTGAAGAAATCCGCGGCGTCGAACAACGTTTCGTCCTTAGGCAGCCCGTCCCGGGCCCGGAGGACTTCCTTCTCGTGGACCACGGTGATCCCGCAGACGGGTTCTCTTTTTTCGTTCGGGCTTGCGCTCATCGCCCCCCTCATATGAACACCTGTTCATATGTAAAATTATCACGCCGGCCCTCTGCCGTCAAGGTTCCGGGGGCGTTTTTTAACATTTTTCTAACATTGCCGTAACCGTATTCACACTCTTCCTGCGTATCTTGACCCCGAAACTACGGGAATAAAGGAGTTAATGAATGAAAAGAATCGTCATCATCGCGGCCGCCCTCATCGCGCTGGCGGGAGTGTCCGCCTTCGCAGGCGGCGGCAAGGAAGCCGCGGGAAGCGGCGCGAATCCGCAGGCCCCGGCGGCAAAAAAGGGAGCACAGTGGCTCACCGGCAAAACGGTGAACGGCCTTCCGGAGGTCAATCCCCTGAACGTATCCGGCAACATCGTCACAGCCGGCAGCTCCACGGTGTTTCCCCTGTCCGAACGGTTGGCCGAAAGGTTCCGCGACGAAGGTTATAAAGGAAACATCACCATCGACAGTATCGGCTCCGGCGCGGGTTTCGAGCGGTTCTGCGTGGCCGGCGAGACCGACATCTCCAACGCCAGCACGAAAATCAAGGACACCATGGTCGAAGCGGCGAAGAAAATCGGGCGGACCCCCATCGAATTCCGGGTCGGCACCGACGCCCTGGCAGTCTGCGTCAGCAAGTCCAACACCTTCATCACGAACGCCACGAAGGACCAGCTGAAGGCGATTTTCTCCGGCGCGGAGAAATGGTCCGACGTCAATCCCGCCTGGCCCGCCCAGCCGATCCTGCGCTTCATCCCGGGAACCGATTCGGGGACCTTCGACTACTTCGTCGAGGACATCTTCAAGAAGGACAAGAAGCCGATCCTCGCCGCGAAAAACCTGCAGCTCAGCGAAGACGACAACATCCTGGTGCAGGGCATCAAAGGCAGCCCGTACGCGGTAGGCTTCTTCGGGTATGCCTACTACGTGGAAAACAGGGACGTGCTGAAGGTCCTGTCGGTGAACGGCGTAGAACCTTCCAATGAAACGGTGGACAAGGGAACATACCCCCTGGCGCGGCCCCTCTTCCTGTACTCCGACGCGGGGATCATGAAGTCCAAACCGCAGGTGGCCGCCTTCCTCAACTTCTACCTGGCGTTCGTAAACGAGGAAATCAGGAAGGTCGGTTACTTTCCCGCCCCGGCGGACGCTCTCCAGAAATCCCGGGACAACTGGTTGAAAGCCATGGAGGGGGCGTACTGATAAAAGGGGGCCCCGCGGCCCCCTTTTTCGCGCGCTGCCCGCCGCGGAGATAAAATTCCCATGAACAATCGGCAGAATGCCCATCCTTTTACGCGTAAAGCGCGCCCGGCGGAGGAACTCATCCGGGCGGTCCTGTTTTCCTTCGCCCTGCTTTCGGTCCTGACCACGGCCGGAATCGTCGCGATACTTTTCAAGGAATCCCTGCTCTTTTTCGGAAGCGACGAAGTCGGAATTCTCGAATTCCTCACCGGCACGAAATGGCAGCCCGCCATCGGGGAGTTCGGGGTCCTTCCGCTCCTGAACGCCACCCTGACGACGAGCCTCATCGCGATGCTGGTCGCCGGCCCCCTGGGGCTGTTCGCAGCGATTTACCTGGGGGAATACGCGTCGGAACGGACCAGGTCGGTGCTCAAGCCGACGCTCGAGGTCCTCGCGGGCATTCCGACGGTGGTGTACGGGTACTTCGCGCTGACATTCATGACGCCCCTGCTTCGTCTCGTATTCGGCGCCGATACGGTGGAGATCTACAACACCGCGTCGGCGGGCATCGTCATGGGGATCCTGATCCTGCCGCTGGTGGCATCAATGGCGGAGGACGCGATAAGCTCGGTGCCGAATTCCCTTCGGGAAGCCGCCTACGGGCTGGGGGCCACGAAAATCGAGACGTCGATCCAGATCATCCTGCCCGCCGCGTTTTCCGGTCTCGCCGCGGCCTTCATAGTCGGACTTTCCCGGGCGGTGGGTGAAACGATGATCGTCGCCCTGGCCGCCGGCGCCGGCCCCAATTTTACGTTCAATCCACTCAAGGCCGCGGAAACATTGACGGGTTACATCGTCCGGATTTCCGGCGGCGACGTGGGGTACGACACGATGGACTACAACAGCATATTCGCACTCGGGCTGGTGCTGTTCTTCATCACCTTTTTCCTCAATCTGCTGAGCCGGAAGATCGTCCGGCGTTTCCGGGAGGTGTACGAATGATGTTCGAGCGCGACGCGGTTTCTTCCGCACGGTACCGGAAAAGCGTTTTATGGAAGCTCGTATTCATCGGGTCCACCGCCGCGGCGGTCCTGGCCCTCGTGACGCTGCTCCTGTCGATCCTGAACGGAGCCTTCGGCTATACCGCCGTGCAAAGCGAAAGGGAACCCGAGACACTCACCGCGGACGGCCGCGGCCTGTCCCTTCAGCCGCGGGAGGAGCTGCTTCGTATCATCGGGGAAAACCTTTCCGCCGGGCTCCTCCGCCGCCTGGAATCCGAAGCGCCGCTGGAAGGGCGGAACGCCCGGGACCTGGCCGCCCTCATCGAGGAGAGAATCGTGAAGCCCCGGGTCGCCGCAAGCTGGACCCTCGCGGAAAGCCTCTTCAAGGCAGGGGCGGTCCGGGAGTATCTCCGGGAAAATCCCGGAGCGCGGCCCGTTTTCCGCTCCTGGGTTTCCCCCCGGTTCCTCGCGAGCCCCCAGTCAAGCGAACCGGAGAAGGCGGGGATCCGGATCGCCCTCCTCGGCTCCCTGTGGATGATCCTCATCACGATGCTGACGGCCTTTCCCGTCGGGATCGGCGCCGCGATCTACCTGGAGGAGTACGCGGCGGAAAACAGGCTGACCCGGCTGATACAGGTAAACATCTACAATCTCGCGGGGGTCCCGTCGATCATCTACGGCCTCCTGGGGCTCGCGGTCTTCGTCCGCCGGCTGGAACCCGTCACCAGCGGACACGTCTTCGGCGTCACCGCCGCGGGGGAAACCGCCAACGGTCGGACGATACTTTCCGCCGGACTCACGCTGGCCCTTCTCATCCTGCCGACGATCATCATCAACGCCCAGGAGGCTTTCCGCGCGGTTCCCTCCTCCCTCCGGGAATCGAGCTACGGCCTGGGAGCTACGAAATGGCAGACGATACGCCACCACGTCCTTCCCGCGTCGATGGACCGCATTCTGACCGGCACGATTCTCGCGGTTTCCCGCGCCATCGGCGAAACGGCGCCGCTCGTCGTCGTCGGGGCCTCGACGTTCATCGCCGTGAACCCGGCGGGCTTCTTCTCGAAATTCACGACGCTTCCCATTCAGATATATCAATGGACCGCCCGGCCTCAGCCGCAGTTCCGGAACGTCGCCGCGGCCGCGATCGTCGTGCTGATGGTCCTTCTGCTTTCGATGAACACTGCGGCGATCCTTTTGCGCAACAGATACAGCAGGAAAAAGAGGTTGGCACTATGACGACAGACGATGCCGCCGCCGGCGGCAGTTATCTGACGGTACGGGACCTGGGGGTCCATTACGGCGATTTTCAGGCGGTGAAAAACGTTTCGATCAATTTCGAGCGGAACAGGGTGACCGCCCTCATCGGCCCGTCGGGCTGCGGCAAAAGCACCGTCCTCCGCAGCCTCAACAGGATGAACGATCTCATTCCCGGATCCCGGGTCGAAGGCTCCGTTGTATTTCACGACGTCGACATTTACGGCCCCGAGGTCGATCCCGTCGTGGTGCGGAAAAAAATCGGCATGGTTTTCCAGAAACCGAATCCTTTCCCCAAAAGCATTTACGAAAACGTCGCGTGGGGCGCGCGGATAAACGGATTCACCGGCGCCATCGACGAACTGGTGGAAAAAAGCCTGGTCAAGGCGGCCCTCTGGGACGAGGTGAAGGACAAGCTGAAGCAGAACGCGCTGCGCCTGTCCGGCGGCCAGCAGCAGAGGCTCTGCATCGCCCGGGCGATAGCGGTCGAACCGGACGTGATCCTGATGGACGAGCCCGCCTCGGCCCTCGACCCCATCGCGACGAGCAGGATCGAGGAACTCATCGACGATCTGAAAAAAAATTACACCATCGTCATCGTGACCCACAACATGAGCCAGGCGTCCCGGATTTCGGACAACACCGCGTTTTTCATGGTGGACGGGAACAGGTGCGGCTATCTCGAGGAATTCGCGGCCACGGAGGACATATTCCTCCGCCCGCGAAACAAGAAAACCGAAGATTACATATCGGGCCGATTCGGCTGACGGGAGGACCTATGGCTACGAAGGAAAGCTACGACCGGAAGCTCGCGGGACTCTATCAGGAGCTTCTCCGGATGGGGGTCCTGGTCGAGGAAAACCTGAAACTCGCGAAGCAGCTGGTGGAGGAGAAAAACGAGGAAAACTACAGAAGCATCCGGAAGCGGGAGGACGAAATCAACGGTTTCGAAATCGCGCTGGAGGACAAATTCATCTCCCTGATCGCCACGGAGCATCCGGTGGCCAGGGATCTGCGCAAGATCGTCGCATCCCTCAAGATCATTTCCCACCTGGAGAGGATGGGCGATTACGCGGTCCACGTCGCGAAGTCCCTCCGCGCCCTGGACGGCAGGACCCTCGAACCCTTCGCACCCGGAATCGGGAAGATGCTCGACGAGGGCGCCCGGATGCTGGACGACGCACTTTCGGCGTTCATGACCGACGACGGAGGGAAGGCATCCGAGGCGGCCGCCCGGGACGACATTCTCGACGCGGAACACGATTCGCTGGTGACACGGCTGTACAAGGAGGAGCACGTGGTGCGGACGGCGAAGGAATTCGCCCGGCTTCTCTTTCTGGGCCGCTATCTGGAACGGATCGGCGACCTGGTCACGAACATCTGCGAATGGATCGTCTACACCGGCGAATGCCGCCACGTGGAGCTCAACGAGTAGGCTCCACCAGCGGAACGAACCGCACGGGTATCAGGCTCCTCGTCACGGGCCGGCCCGCGGGGTCCTTCGTTACGAGAACGAGTTCCTGGATGTCGAATGCGCCCCCCACGGGCAGGACCATCCTGCCCTCCGGCGCGAGCTGCCGGACAAGCTCATCCGGAACTGCCGTCGCCGCAGCGGCGACGATTATCGCGTCGAACGGCGCCTCGCCGGAAAGGCCCCGCGAGCCGTCACCGCCGTAGAGACGCGCGCCCCCGTATCCGAGCCGCCGGAGCCGTTCTTCCGCCTCGAGTCTGAGGGATTCGATGATCTCCACCGAATGCACCTCCGCGCCCATTTCCAGCAGAACCGCCGTCTGGTAGCCGCAGCCCGACCCCACTTCCAGGACCTTGTCCCGGGGACGGATGGCGAGCTGCTCGGTCATGTACGCGACGATGTAGGGCTGGGAAATGGTCTGCCCCTTGCCGATCGGCAGGGGGCAATCCTGATACGCGGAAGCCCGCCGGGACGCCGGCACGAACTCCTCGCGGGGCACCCGGCGCATCGCGTCGAGGACCCCCGGGTTCGTAATCCCCCTGCGGAGAATCTGCCGCTCGACCATTTTTTCCGCTTCCGTCATACAGACCCTTGAATTTCCCGGTGGTTCCTGATAAGATGATGAAAATTCCCGATCGCAAGGAGGAAACGCAATGTCGGACCCCGACAGTAATAGTAGATGTTTCGTCGCGTATTCGCAAGCCGTCCTCCCTGCGGGCAGCGGAAGAAGGAGTTTC
>CAZGUL010000016.1:0-17566 GCA_964529055.1 uncultured Spirochaetaceae bacterium | reverse complement strand
AATGGAACCGCCAGGAATCCATCAACCTGGAAGCCTGCAAGAAGACCATGACCATCAACGAGATCCCCGACAAGACCCCCTTCATCAACGCGGTGAAGCCTCTTCACGAGGAACTCAGGTCGAAATTCGGAGACCTCATCGAACAAATCAAGGCCGTTCAGTAAGGCTGTTTCCGGAAAAAACGGGCGGAACCTCTGTTCCGCCTTTTTTTTGGAGAGTATTTCCATGAAAGTCTTTACGCGAATTATGGACGGAATCATGACCGCGGTGAGCTGGTTTCTGATCGCCGTTCTGGGAACCATGACTGTCGTTCTCTTTCTGAGCGTGCTCAGCCGTTATCTTTTCGCTGCCTCCGTGCCCTGGTCGGACCCCCTGGCGCGGTACGGTCAGACCTGGATCATGCTGATCGGGTCCGCCCTCGCGCTGCGCAAGGGACTCCACATCGGCATCGACAACTTCATCAACATGCTTCCCGTCAGGTTCCGGCAGATCGTGCTCCACGTCAACGTTCTTCTGATTTTCTGTTTCGCCGCGGCGATGACGTATCAGGGTTTCAAGCTGATCGACATCGCGAGCAACCAGACGATTCCGGAGATGGGCATTCCCATGGCGTGGATCTATTACATGATCCCGACGGCGGGGGTCCTTCTGATGCTGACCTGCGTGGAGCTGGTCCTGAAAGCCAATATCACCACCATGGTGGCGAAGGAATAGGAGGACATCGTGACGATCTTCATTCTCATGGGGATATTCTTTCTGACGTTGATAATGGGAATACCTGTTGCATTCGCCGTCGGCCTCGCCGCGCTGGGGGCCGTCATCTATGCCGACATTCCCGTTTTCGTCGTTTTTCAGAGGATGTTCGGCGGCGTCGACAGCTTTTCCCTGCTGGCGATCCCGTTTTTCGTTTTCATGGGCAACATCATGGATACCGGCGGAATCGCCCGGCGCATCGTCGGCTTCGCCAACATCATCATCGGCCAGATCCGGGGCGGACTCGCCGCGGTCAACGTGCTTGCCAGCATGTTCTTCGCCGGCATCTCGGGTTCCGCCGTGGCCGACACGTCCTCCATCGGGGCCATGCTGATCCCGATGATGAACGAGGCGGGTTACGAAAAGAATTTCAGCGTCGCGGTGACGGTGACCTCATCCACCATCGGACTCATCATTCCTCCCAGCAACGCGATGATCCTCTATTCCTTCGTCGCCGGGGGAGTATCGATAGCGGGGCTTTTCGCCGCCGGCGTCCTTCCGGGCGTCCTGGTGGGAATCGGCATGATCATCGTGGGGTACATCATTTCCGTGAGACGCGGGTATCCCCGGCATCCCCGTCCGACGCTCAAGGAGGCGCTGCGGATCGTCCGGGAGGCGCTCCTCAGCCTCGTGATCGTCCTGGTCATCGTCGTGGGGATCCTGGGCGGGGTCTTCACCGCCACCGAGGCCGCGGTTTTCGGGGCGGTGTACGCCCTCTTTCTGACTATTTTCATTTACAAGGAACTGACCTGGAAGGACCTCCCGAAGGTCATGCTCCGCACCGTCCAGACGACGGCCATCGTCATTTTCCTGATCGCCACGTCGACGGCATTTTCGTACGTCATGGCGGCCGAACGGGTGCCGCAGACGGTGTCGGCCTTCCTGATGAGCCTCACCTCGAACAAGTACGTTCTCCTGTTCATCATCAACGTCATGCTCCTTCTTGTCGGCATGGTGATGGACATGTCGCCGGCGATCCTGATCTTCACCCCCATACTTTTGCCCATCGTGACGAACCTGGGCATGTCGTCGGTCCAGTTCGGGATCATGATGCTGGTCAACCTGTGCATCGGCTGCGTGACTCCTCCGGTGGGGGGCGTATTGTTCGTCGGCCTCAGCATCGGCCAGACCACGATACCCAGGGTGCTGAAACCGCTCATCCTGTTCATCATTCCCATGCTGGTGGTTCTGATGATGGTGACCTACGTCGAACCGATCACGATGGTGCTGCCCCGGATGCTGTTCGGCAGATAGAGGAGTCGAAATGCGATCGTCTTTTCACACCAGGGCCCCCGACCTTCTCGACTGGAAGAGGCCGGCGGACCTGGGGCTCGAGTTCACGTCGGTGCGCCGGACCGAGCTCGTTCCCGGCAGCCGCGCGCTCTTTGAGACCACCGACACGGAGATGTGTCTCGTGGTCGTCAAGGGACACATGGAATTCGGCTGCGTCCTTCCGGAAGGCCGCGGGGAAAAGGGAAGGGCGGAATTCCGCGACATGGTTTTCCTGCCGCCCCGGACGCGGGCGGAATGTTCCGGTTCCGGCGCGGCGTTGATGGCCTACGAGGCCCCGTCCGAGCTCGGCGCGGATTACGCCCACATCCGTTTCCGGGATGTCGACGCGAATCCGAAATATCGCCATGTATACGGCAAGCCCGAAACCGGCTGCGTCCGGGACGTCTGGAACTTCGTGGATTCCGATTTCCGCTGCTCCCGGTTGATGATGGGAATCTGCGTCGGCAGGGACGGAGGATGGACCGCCTGGCCGCCCCACGAGCACGGCGCCGAACGCGAGGAAGTGTACGCGTACTTCGACATGGGGAATTCGTTCGGCGTTCAGCTCGTTTACGAGGACCTTTCGGAGCCGAAAGCCGCGACGGTCGTGCGCGAAGGCGACCTGGTCTCGATTCCCGGGGGGTACCATCCGAACGTCGGAAGCCCGGCGGGGCGCATATCGTACGTGTACTGCATGACCGCGAAGGAACCGGGAAAGAGAAACTTCATGGACCTGCGGATCCAGAAAGAATACGGGGAGAAATTCGAATGACAGGAAAATACAAATTCGCCCAGAGCTCTGCGGCTTATTTCAACTACAGCCTCAGGTACGCCATCGAGAATCTGGCGAAGCTGGGATATGACGGCATCGAGGTCTGGGGCGGCCGCCCGCACGCATACCGGGACGACCTGGTGGACGAGCTCGCGGACCTCAAGGCCCTGGCCGACCGGCTCGGGATCAGGGTGTGCAACTTCATACCCGCCCAGTTCCGCTATCCGTCCCTCTTGTGCTCGGACAACGAGAGGATCCGCATGGATTCCATCGGCTACATAACGCTGGCGATGCGGAACGCGAAGGCCCTGGGATCGCCGTCGGTGAGCCTGTGCCCGGGCATGGTGCCCTGGGACCGGGACCCCGGGACCGGCCGCAAACAGCTGATGAAAAGCTTCCGGGAACTTTCAGCGATCAACAGGGACTACGGCCTCCGCCTTCTGATCGAGCCGGCCCACCGGTTCGAAACAAACCTGATACTGACCATCGAGGACTGCGTGGAAGCCCTGGACGAACTGGCCGATCCGGCCTTCGGAATTCTCCTCGATGTGGGGCACTGCAACGTCAACGGGGAGGACCTGGCCGACGCGGTGAAGCTCGCGGCCCGGTATCCGCTGCACATCCACCTGGACGACAACATGGGGGACGCGGACGCGCACCTGGACATCGGCGAGGGCAAGATCGATTTCAACCGGCTGAAGGAAGGTCTCGACGCGGTGGGCTACTCCGGTTTCCTGTCCATCGAGCTCGGCGCCAAGTACATCATGGAGCCGGAAAAGGCCTGCCGGTCGGGATTGGAAAAACTGCGCAGAATGTTCGGCTGACGGCGCCGCCGGAGAACCTGGAGGCGTAGGGTCCGGCTCCGGGGTGCGCCCCGGACCGGCGGCGGAAAGGGGTTTACCGCCGCCCTTCCCACCGGTCCAGGGCCTCGGCGCACCGCTCCCGGCCGTACGCGATGAGTTCCCTCGCGCGGTAGAATTCGAACACCGCGGCGGACTCCCGGGATATCCGGATCAGGATGTCGGGAGGGTTCTTTTCCAGGGCGTACTCGGTGAGGCCGTGCTGCATGAGCTGGACGGACTTCGTCGCCAGGTCGAAGTAGCCGATTTCGCTGCCGTCCTTCTTTTCGGGGGTCTCGAAGAATTCTTCCCACTTCTTCAAAAGCGCCGCGATTCTCTTGCTGGCGGGCCGTTCCTTCTCCGGCGCCGCCGGAACATCGGGCTGACGGTACGGCACGAGCGCCATCAGATCCACAGCCACCAGAATGTCACCTTTTTTGCGTTTCGCGTGGTCGAGAGGCAGAGGTTTCAGAATCCCGCCGTCGACGAGCAGCGACGATCCGAACCGGACGGGGGTGAAAACGGACGGAATGCCGATGGAAGCGCGGATCGCGGTGTGAAGCTCCCCGTCCCGGAAGACATGCTCCCGGCCCGAGATGATATCCACGGCCACCGCCGTGAAGGGAATCGGCAGGTCCTCGATCGCGACGTCGGGGATCATTTTAAGCCGGCGCATCCTCTCGAAAATCTTCTCGCCCTTGATGAAACCTTTGCTCGACAGCGTGAAGTCGATCATCCGGAGAATGTCGATCTTGTCCAGATTTAGGATCCAGTTCTTGTATTCCTCCAGTTTTCCGACGGCGTACAGCCCGCCGACCACCGATCCCATGGAACAGCCGGCGATGGACGTTATCCTGTAGTCCCGGGCGAGAAGCTCCTCGATGACGCCGATATGGGCCAGACCACGGGCGCCGCCGCCGGACAATACCAGCGCCACATCCCTCGACTTTTTCTTCAGCATGTTTTCGCTTCCTTTTAACCAATAATACATCCTTCCGGCTGAATTTGACAGATTGCCGAATTCCGTGTATCATTGGGCGAATGGTCTGACCATTAAATATTTTACTGTCCAAACCAAAAGGAGACAAAGATGCACGGAAAAAAAGCATGGCTGATTGCGGCGCTGCTTGTCCTTGCGCTGGGCATTTCAGGAGTATCGGCGGGAGGCAAGGCCGAGGCCAAGTCGGAAAAGATTGTGATGAAACTCAGCGACCAGGTGAACGAGCAGAATCCCCACGTGAAAGCCCACGAGTTTTTCGCCAGGACCGTCGCGGAAAAATCCGGCGGCAGCATCGAGGTCAAGGTTTTCCCCAACAGCCAGCTCGGCAGCGCCCGGGAAGGTCTGGAAGGGGTCCTTACCGGGACCGTCGAGGCGGTCAAGGTCGCATCGGGAGAGCTGAGCACCTACAGCCCCAAGTTCAGCGTTTTCAGCCTGCCCTATGTCTTCACGAGCAAGAATGAAGTCTTCGCCGCCCTGGACGGCAAGGTCGGCGACATTCTCAGGGCGGAAATCGACAGGCAGGGGTTCAAGCTGCTGGCTTTCTTCGACACCGGTTTCCGGAGCATCTTCAACGGCAAGCGCCCCATCACATCCGCCGCGGACCTGAAAGGGTTGAAGATCCGGGTCATCAACGATCCCATCATGATAGAGACCATCAACACCTTCGGGGCCCTGGCGACGCCCCTCGCGTACGGCGAGCTGTACATGGCGCTGAAACAGGGCGTCGTGGACGGCGCGGAGCAGCCTCCGGTGGCACTGTACAGCATGAAATTCTACGAAGTGTCGAAGTATTTCTCGCTGACGAATCACTTCTACGATCTCAACATCGTCGTCATGGGGAAAAAGCTGTTCGACAGGATGAGCCCGGACCAGAAAAAAGCGGTGGAAGATTCCGCCAGGGAATACCAGAATTACGAGCGCAAACTGTGGAACGACTATGAGAAGGACGTCATCGGCAAGATCGAGGCCGCGGGAATGCCCGTCAACACCCTCGACCTGGCGCCCTTCAAGCAGGCAGTGATGAACATCATCGAGAAAAACAAGAACCGGGTGGGGCAGGACATCATCGATGCCGCCCTGTCCTATTCGGGCAAATAATCGAAACGGCCGGCCGGTCTCCCGGAGGGAGTCCGCCGGCATCACATTCCACGGCTGCGTAAAGGAGTTCTGCAGATGAAATGGTATCTCAATTCATGCGAGCCCGCGGAGGTGCGGGAAATCGCCGGCTGGGGCATCCTCGACGGGGTTACCATGAATCCCACGATGGTGGCGGCCATCAAGCGGGACTATGTCAAGAACATCAGGGAAATCTGCGCCATCCAGGACATGACGGTCTTCGCCCAGGTGGTCGCCGGTACGGCGGACGGTATCGTGGAGGAAGCGAAGGCTCTGGCGGGTCTGCACCGGAATATCGTCGTGAAGGTGCATACGAACAGCGAGGGGACGGCCGCGATCCGGCGCCTCCGGCAGCTCGGCATCAGGACTTGCGCGACGGGCATTCATTCCGTCATCGAGGCGCTGGCGGTGGAGAAGGCGGGAGCGGACCACGCCGCGATTTTCATCGGCCTCCTCGGAGAGGTTGACGAGAATCCCACAGACGCCCTCATCTCCGGCATCCGCAGGGCATACGACAACGGGAAGGCTGAAACCCGGATCATGGCCGCGGTGCGCAGCGTAGGCCAGCTTGTCCAGTGCGCCTGCTCCGGTGCGGACGAAATGACGGCCCCCCATAAAATCTGGAAGCTTTTTTTCCAGAACGGGTACACCAGGGATCGCTGGAATGCGTTCATAGGGGACTGGAAAAAGTCCTATGGCGACCGCGACTGGATAACCGGCTACTGACGGCACGCGACCGGAGGACGGCGGCAATGAAAGGAATCAGGAAGATTTTCGACAGGACGCTCGAAGCGGCGGCCATAATTTCATTTGCGGGGCTGATTTTCATGACCCTGTTCCAGGTCTTGTCCCGCTATATTTTTTCCGTTCCCATCGCCTTCAGCGAGGAGGTCGGAAGGTTTCTGTTCATCTGGATATCCTTCCTCGGGGCGGCGATCGTCATGGAAAGGAACGAGCACATCCGGCTGGACGTGTTCGCCGGAAAGATTTCTCCCGAAAACTACAGGAAGATCCAGGTGCTGGTATTCTGCCTGACCGGTGCCTTCAGTCTTCTCCTTCTGGCAAAGGGGACGGAAATGCTCGACGTGGCATTCCGGCAGACGGCCCCGGTGTCGCGCCTCTCCATGGGATGGGTCTATCTCGTAATCCCCATTTCGGCGTTCTTCATGGCGGTGTATTCCGCCGTTCATCTTTTCAGGGTCATCCGAAAATTGAAAGGAAAAGCGCGATGAGCTTCATCCTGTTTGCCGTTTTCGTACTGCTGATCATCGCCACCGTTCCTATCGCGTTCGCGCTGGGAATCGCGGCTGCCATGTGGGTCCTGCTGGGCGGACTCGTGCCCCTGGTCGTGCTTCCCCAGAGAATGTACGCCGGAATAGACAGCTTCCCGCTGATCGCTATTCCGTTCTTCATTCTGGCGGGAAAGATCATGGCCACCGGCGGGATTTCCGACAGGCTGATCAAGGTCTCGTCGGTCCTGGTGGGAAGATTCAAGGGCGGCCTCGCCTACATAAACATCGTGGCCAGCATGTTCTTCGCGGGGATTACCGGGTCCGCCACCGCGGACTCGTCCTCGATAGGCTCCATTCTCATTCCCGCGATGATCAAAAAGAATTTTGAAAAGGATTTCACCGTCGCGGTAACCGCCACCTCGTCGGTGATCGGCATCCTCATTCCGCCCAGCATCCCCATGGTGCTGTACGGGATCATCATGAACCAGTCCATCGGGGACCTCTTCCTCGCGGGCGCGGTCCCCGGACTGCTGGTCGGCGGGGTGCTGATGCTGATAAGCTGGATCATCGCGGAGAAGCGGAACTACCCCCGCGAGGAAAGCTACACCCTGAAGGAAAGCGTCGCGATCATCGCGGACGGCATCCTTCCCGTTTTCACCGTCGTCATCGTACTCGGCGGCATAATTCTCGGCATCGTCACTCCCACCGAGGCGGCCGTCATCGCGGTGGTTTACGCGTTCATACTGAGCTTCTTCGTGTATCGGGAGATAAAGCTCGGCGATCTCCCCCGGATGCTGCTGGAAACCGTCATGGTGAACGGCATGGTGATGCTGATGGTCGCCACGGCGACGATCTTCAGCTGGATCGTGACCAGCGAGCAGATCCCCCTGCACATCGCGAATTACATCACATCGGTCATCGGGAACAAGTACCTCCTGCTTCTTGTATTCAACGTCATTCTTCTCGTTGCGGGAATGATTCTGGATCTGACGCCGGCGATGATAATTTTCATTCCCGTCCTCGCGCCCATCGCGTTCCAGCTCGGGGTCGATCCTGTTCATTTCGGGGCGATCGTCGTCGTGAACCTCGGGATCGGCCTTTTCACCCCGCCAGTGGGCGCGTGCCTTTTCGTCTGCTGTTCCATCGCGGAGATAAACATGCGGGACACCATCCGGGGATTTCTGCCGTTCTTCTTCGGGATGGTGGCGGTTCTGCTGCTTGTAACCTACGTTCCAGCCCTTTCCCTGTGGCTGCCGTCTGTCGTAAAATAGGCACGGCAGGAGAAGCAGGTGAATCTGGAACCGATTAAAAGGACCCGTCTCTACGAGGGAGTGGTCGCGCAGTTCCTGGCCCTCATAAAGGACGGGTCGTTGAAGCCGGGGGACAGGCTCCCGACGGAAAGGGATCTGTCCGGCCGGTTCAACGTGAGCCGGGCGTCGATCCGCGAGGCCCTGCGGTCCCTGGAGTCGATGGGATACCTGGAGAGCCGGGTGGGCGTCAACGGCGGCACCTTCATCAAGGAAGTGACGCTGGACAGCATCATCGGGCCGTTCACCCGCCTGCTGGACGGTTACAGAAAGCAGGAGTTCATTCTGGAGCTCGTGGAGGTCCGCATCATTCTCGAATCCGCCACGGCGAAACTCGCCGCCCGGCGGCAGGAGGAAAAGGACATTCGCAACATCCAGGCCAGCCTGGACCTCATGGAAGAGGAAATCCGGCAGGGAAGCATCGGTCTTTCCGGCGACAACCGTTTTCACGTGGCCGTCGCGGAAGCCTCGCACAACGAGGTTCTGGTCAAGATCGCGAACATGCTGGAGGACCTTCTGGACGATTCCCGGAAAACCACGCTGGAAGTTCCCGGCATCCCCGAGGAATCGCTGGACGATCATTACAAAATCCTCAACGCCATACGGAAGCGGAACGAAAAAGAGGCTGTCGCGATGATGAAGGCCCATCTACGCAAGGCCCACGAGATGGCTTCCCACGGGAGGATCGATTTCGACATGTGATCCGGGAATTTGACAAAGCCCCAGAATTGATACAGTATCGGGATATCCGATTCATCCGCAGGCACAGGAGCAGTTCATGAGCACATTGAAGCCCGATTTGTCGAATCTCGAAGCGATGTTTCCGAAGGATTTCACCCCCGACCAGGTCGCGAAGGCGAAAACGGCCTTCTACAAGAAACTCGCGTTTCTCGCCCATTCCTTTTACGGCGGCAAGATCCAGATCATGCCCCGGGCGGCGGTGCCCGGCTTCAACTGGTTCAACGTCTGGTACACCCCGGGGGTGTCGAATATTTCCACCTCCATCCGGGACGACAACGACCTGTCCTTCAGCCTGTCGGTGCGCGGCAACCTGGTCGCGGTCGTCAGCGACTCGACGCGCGTCCTCGGCGACGGCGACTGCACGCCCCCCGGAGGTCTCGGCGTCATGGAGGGAAAGGCCTTCCTGATGAAGTACCTGGGCGGCGTCGACGCGGTGCCCCTCTGCATCGACAGCAAAAACGCGAAGGGAGAAAACGACCCGGACAAGATCATAGACTTCGTCAAAATGTGCCGGCACAGTTTCGGGGCGGTCAACCTGGAGGACATCAGCCAGCCGAACTGCTACAAGGTGCTGGACACCCTGCGGGAGGAGTGCGACATTCCGGTGTGGCATGACGACGCCCAGGGAACCGCCAGCGTCACCCTGGCGGGGGTCATCAACGCGGTGAAACTCGCCGACAAGGACATTTCCCGGGTGCGCATGGTGATGCTCGGCGCGGGGGCGGCCAACACGAGCATAGCCCGTCTCCTCGTTGCCGACGGCGCCGATCCGGGGAAGATGGTCATCTTCGACACGAAGGGATCGCTGCATACGGGGCGGGACGACATCAAGAAGGATCCGCGGTTTTACCGCAAGTGGGAACTCTGCGAGACGACCAACCCGGAGCGGTTCTCGTCCATCGAGGACGCGATGAAGGGCGCCGACATCCTGATCGCCCTGTCCCAGCCGGGACCGGACACGGTCAAGCCGGCCTGGATAAGCTCCATGGGGAAGAAGCCCATCGTTTTCGCGTGCGCGAACCCGGTTCCGGAAATTTACCCCCACGCGGCGAAGGCCGCCGGGGCCTTCATCGTCGCCACCGGGCGGGGCGATTTTCCGAACCAGGTCAACAATTCCACCGGTTTCCCGGGAATCCTGAAGGGCGCCCTGCTCGTGCGGTCCCGGAAGATCACCGACGGCATGGCCATCCGGGCCGCCCATTCGCTTGCGGATTACGCGGTTAAGCGGGGAATAACGCCGGAGAACATGGTCCCCACGATGGACGAGGCGGACATTTTCCCGGTGGAATCAGCGGACGTGGCGGTGCAGGCGGCGGAGGAGGGCGTGGCACGGATCAGGCTGACCTGGGACGAGGCTTTCGCGGCCGCCAAGAAGGACATAACCGCCGCCCGGGAAATCACCAGTGCGCTGGTGCGGGACGGCTTCATCAAGCAGGTCCCCGAGACCATGCTGGCGGAAGCGCTCGCCTCGGCGGTCGCCGCGGTGAGGAAATAGGGCCTGAGTTTCCCCCGCCCGCGGCTTCGAGGGCGCGGCGGGGGTGTCCTTCGTTTCCTGCTTCGTTTTGACAACCCGAACTGCATACGGTAAACTTACCCTATGATCGATTTGGATACTCGATGGAAGCAAAGGCTCGGCAGCTATAAAAAGGCCTTATCGGCTCTGACCGAAGCCGTGGAGACCGCCCGCCTGCGCCGGCTTTCGCGATTGGAAAAGCAGGGACTCATTAAGGCCTTTGAATTTACTTACGAAACAGCATGGAATCTCCTGAAGGATTATCTTGAATATCAAGGAACTACCGGAATAACCGGCTCCAGGGATGCATTTCGAGAAGCTCTCTCTCGGGATATACTCTCCGACGGCGAGGACTGGATGGCAATGATTCCGAGTCGTAATCAAACCTCTCAAATATATAATGAGGAGACGGCAGAAGAAATACTCGCGGTAATCATGAAAAAACATCATGCCCGGTTCATCGATCTCGAAACTGTTATGAGGCGAAAAGCGGATGGATGATTTATCGCGGACAGGTTTAAATAAGAGTGTTATAAAATCGATCCAAGATGTTCTGGCCGGCTTCCCTCGCGTCGAGAAAGCCGTCCTCTATGGTTCTCGGGCGAAGGGAACGGCCCGCAAATATTCCGATATCGACCTGACTTTAGCGGGAAACGGTCTTTCGTACGAAGACCTGGTGCGGCTGGAAAATAAACTGGACGATTTATTGCTGCCTTATAATATCGATCTTTCCCTGTTGAGCCGGATCGAATCGGAAGATCTCAGGGAGCATATCGAAAGGGTCGGAGTGGTTTTATTCGAGGCGGGGTCCTAATTTCCCACCCCGCCCAAGAGGTCTTTTTCCATCTGGTTTCGGATGTCCTCCCTAAGGATATTCGTGACCGGGAAATCCCTAATGCCTGATTTTCCTTCCGCGAATCGAAACAGCTGTTCCTTCGAAATAAGATTGTTCGGCGGACAATTGAGTTTCTTGGCGTGCGTTTCCCGTATTTCCAGCAGCCGGTCGAATCTCTTTTTCTCGCCGGATTTCAGATCCTCGTATTCGCGGGTCCGTTTGATGCGCGGGACGGGATTGATTTTCATGTTCGTATCCCTCCCGACGAGTTTCCGAATCAATTCATCAAGTTTGTTTTCGGCCAGAAGCCTCGCCGTCAGCCGGGTTTTCAGCTCGAACAAATGCGCCACATCGGACAACGCGTACTGCAGCGCGTCTTCCTTGATCGGCCTCAGTGTCCAGTTATACTGCTGATATTTTTTCTTGTTCTTCGCCGGAAGGTTCAGCACCTGGGACAGGATTTGATCCAGTCCCTTGCTCTGAAAGTCGAAAACATCAACGAGCAATTGAAGGTCATAAACCGATTTCATGCCGATGTCGTACTGTTTGGATACCAGGGAGATGTCCGATTCCGCCCCGTAAAATAATTTCATGACCCGCTTGTCTTCCAGCAAGGCTGCCAGTTCATTTCTGCTTATCCTGAACGGATCGATAAGAAAGAACTTCGCGCCGTCGAATACCTGGATCAGACAGAGTTTTTCTCCGTAGACGTGAAGATTGAATTCGGCCTCGAAATCCATGGCGACCGTTTGGATGGTATTCTGCTGCAGATGTTGTCTGAATTCGACGATGTCGGCATCGGAAGAAATCATCGTATATGTCATGTATTATTTTTCCTTTCTCCTTACCAGGGATTCAAAACAGGACGGGACCTTCGCCTCGAAGGTCATCCTCTCTTTCGAAACGGGGTGGTTCAGGCACAGCGAGGCCGAATGGAGCATGAGCCTCCTGATGCCCTTGTCCTTTTCCTTGTTCCCGTAGACGTCGTCGCCGGCGACGGGAAAACCTTCGTCCGCCAAATGGACCCTGATCTGGTTTTTCCTGCCGGTGAGCAGATCGATCTCCAGCAGACTGAACTTTTCCGATTCCCTCAGAACCTTGTAATGGGTCTTCGCGAGTTTTCCTTTCTCGGGATCCGCAACCGAATACATGCGATGAATGCTGTTTTCCGCGAGGTGGGAGGTTATGAGCCCCTCCTTCCTTGAGAGAACGCCGTGTACGACGGCATAATATTTTTTCTCGAATTTCGGCCACTCCTCCTGAAGGTACCGCTTTGCGGCTTCGTTCTTCGCGAATACGATGACGCCGGAGGTGTCCCGGTCCAAACGGTGGACGATGAAAACCCGATTGCGCGATTTTTGAATCCCCTTCCGGACGTACTCGTTCAAAAGAAAGCAGGCCGTTTTTTCTCTTTCCGATTCGGAGCTCACGGTCAGGAGTCCGCTCGCCTTGTCCACGACGAGAATTTCATGGTCTTCATAGAGGACCGAGAGGCCCTTCGGCTGGAACCGTTTCGGAGAGGGTTTGAACTGTCTGATTTTTTTAGCCATGATATGGACGAAATACTGGGCCGATGGGCCTGCGTTGTCAACACCGGATGAAAGATCGGTCCTTTGCAGCCGGCCGCACCGGATATCTTCCGCCCGCGGTCAAAAGATGAACAGTTAAAACAGATTATTTGATTGACAGCGCTGATTATTCCTCCAATAATTTAGAAGACCGGCGCGGGCCGGAAAAATTAAAAGGAGAGAATAAAATGCGTAAAGGAATGTGTGCGCGGTCCCTGATGTGCGCCGCCCTGGCGCTGGCGGTGCTTGCCATCGCGGCGCCCGGCGTCGAGGCCCAGAGGAATTTTCCCGACAGACCGATGACGATAATCTGCCCCTGGGGCGCCGGCGGCGGAACGGACGCGGTCGCCCGTATGCTGGCGGTCCTGATGGAGAAGGACCTGGGCCAGCCGGTTACCGTCGTAAACAGGACCGGCGGAAGCGGCGCGGTGGGTCATACGGCGGGCGCGACGGCGGCCCCTGACGGCTACACGATGACCATGACCACCGTGGAAATCACGATGATGCACTGGATGGGGCTTACCCCGCTCACCTACCAGGAGTTCAAGGGCGTTTCCCTGGCCAACATCGACGCGGCGGCCATTTTCGTCCGGACCGACGCTCCCTGGAAAACCCTTAAGGACCTTCTCGCCGAGGTAAAGGCAAACCCGGGCAAACTCAAGGCTTCCGGCACCGGCAAGGGCGGCATCTGGGACCTGGGCCGGGCGGGGCTTCTGAAGGCCGCGGGGATGTCCCCGAGCGACATGCCCTGGGTGCCCAGCAACGGCGCCGCCGCCGGTCTGCAGGAAATGATGGCCGGAGGAGTCCCCGTCGTCGCCTGCAGTCTGCCCGAGGCGGCATCCCTGATCGACGCGAAAAAAGTGAGACCCCTTGTTCTGATGGCTGATAAAAGATCGGACCTGTATCCCGACGTGCCGACGGCGAAGGAACTGGGTTACGACTGGACCATGGGCGCCTGGCGGGGCATAACGGTCCCCAAGCGGACCCCCGCGAACATCGTGGCCGTCCTCGAAAAATCAATGAAGAAGGCCGTGGAAGACCCGCAGTTCAAGAAATTCATGAACGAGAAGGGTTACGGCATCCTGTACATGACCTCCGATGAATTCGATAAATTCATGGAAAAAGAAGACAAGATCAAAGGCGAAGTCATGAAAGCCGCCGGAATCGTCAACTAAACGGCGTTCCGGTCCCGGACGGTCCGGAAAGGTTTCCGGACCGTCCCGCTCAGCGGAAAAGAGAATACAAGATGATCAAAAAAGACGTGATTGGCGGCGGTATTTTTACCGCGCTGGGAATTTTCATTTTCCTGACCACCCTGGGGTACCCGGTCCTGGATGACCATCACCCCGGTCCCGGTCTGTTCCCGCAAATTCTGGCGATACTGTTCGTCATTTTCGGGTCCATGGTTATGTACAAGGGCGTCAAAGCCGCAAAGGCGGAGGAAAATGGCGAGACCGTTCCGGGCGGGGGCAACTACATCGACCCCGTCTTCGTTTTTCTTCTCATTGTCGCGTATATGGTTTTTTCCGGTCTGCTCGGGTTTTTCATCACCAGCCTCATCATCCTGGCGCTCATGATGGTGAAGCTGAAGGTCAAAATCTGGAAGAGTGTCGCGATCGCCGTTTTCCTGACGGTGTTCGTGAATTTCATGTTCGCCAAACTGCTCCGGGTGCCCCTCCCACCGGGTTTGTTTCGGCTGTGAATCGGGAGAGTAAGCAATTATGGAAGCTTTACTGAAAGGACTGGACCTTCTCTTCGAACCGAATGTGCTTCTCATCATCCTGGCTGCATCGGTGTACGGTTTGTTCGTCGGGGCAATGCCGGGGCTGACGGCGACGATGGCCGCGGCGCTGCTGATTCCCTTCACCTTTTTCATGGATCCGATTCCCGCGCTCGCTTCGATCGTGGCGATGGAGGCGATGGCCATTTTCGCGGGGGATATTCCGGCGACGCTGGTGCGCATTCCCGGGACCCCCTCCTCGGCGGCCTACACCGAGGACTCCTTCGCCCTGACAAAGATGGGCAAGGCGGAATCGGTCCTGGGCGCGGACGTCGTGTTTTCCGTCATCGGCGGACTGATGGGCGCGGTGATCCTGATTTTCTTTGCCCCCCTGCTCGCGGAAGTGGCGCTGAATTTCTCGTCCCTGGAGTACTTCTGGCTTGCGGCCCTGGGACTCAGCGCGACGGTCATGGTTTCCCGGGGTTCCCAGGTAAAAGGGGCCCTTGCCATGGTGCTGGGGATTTTCCTTTCCACCGTCGGTATGGACATAACCCTCGGGTATCCCCGTTTCACCTTCGGGAGCGTCAACCTGCTGAACGGGGTGAATTTCATACCCACCATGATCGGAATTTTCGGGATATCCGAGGTTTTCCGCAACGTTTTTCGCGGTGAGATGAGCTTTCCGATCACCGGCGTCCGGGCAAACAAGATCTTCACCGGCGTTTTCGATCTTCTGAAAAAGAACAAGGGGCGGACCATTCGTTCCGGGCTCCTGGGGACGTTCATCGGCATTCTGCCCGGCGCGGGGGCGGACATCGCGGCCTGGCTGGCCTACGCGGTTTCCAAGAAAACCTCGAAGGAGCCGGAAAAATACGGGTATGGGTCGATGGAAGCCATCGTGGGGGCCACCACCGCGAACAACGCGTGCCTCGCGGGCGCCTGGGTCCCGGCCCTCGTCTTCGGAATCCCCGGGGATTCCATCACGGCGATCCTCATCGGGGTCCTGTTCATGAAAGGGCTCCGGCCGGGGCCGATGATTTTCGAGCGCCAGCCGGAAATCCTCTACGCGGTGTACGCGACCTTCATCCTGGCGAACCTCCTTCTCATCCCGCTGGCGTACCTGGCGATCCGGGCCAGCTCCCAGATGCTGAGGGTGCCGAAAAACATACTCCTGCCGGCGATTCTCATGTTCTGCATCGTCGGCTCGTTCGCGATCAACAACACAGCCTTCGACATCGGAACGATGCTGGTCATGGGCGTTGTCGGGTACTTCATGGAAGCCAACGATTATCCCGTGGCTCCCGTCGTGCTGGGCCTGGTCCTGGGTCCGATCCTGGAGCAGAATTTCATGACCAGCATGATCAAATCCGACTGGGACCTGACACTCTTCTTTTCCCGTCCCATCGGGGCCGTGTTGGGGATCCTCACGGTGCTGATGTGGTTCTTTCCCCTGATCGCGAAATTCGTAACCAAACCCGGCAAAAAGGAGGCGGCGTGAGCATGGAGAAAACGGGACGGTACCTGAAATACAACGACAAGCTCGAAAGGATGTTCAGCGCTGTTCTCCAGGACGTCATGGACGGCATGTCCGGGAACTACCGTGAACAGTGCATGGACCCGAAAATACGCCCCCTCCTGCCCGGCATGCGCGCCTGGGGCGAGGCGGTCACCATCCGTCTGGAAGCGGTGGTCTCCGTCCCCCGGGAGCCGTTCCAGATGGAAATGGAGCTCATCGACGATCTCCGGGAAGGGCAGATCATCGTCGCCCGGTGCGACACGCCGAAGCTCTGCGCCTTCTGGGGCGGACTCCTCTCCAACGCGGCCGTGGGACACAAGGCGGCGGGGGTGGTCTGCGACGGCGGAGTGCGGGACTACAACGAAATCGTGGAGCTTGGCTTTCCCGTTTTTTCCGCCGGTTTTTCCCCCTACGATTCCCTGGGCCGGATGGACGGCCGGGAACGGAACGTTCCGGTCCTCTGCGGAGGGGTGAGGGTCGCTCCGGGAGACCTGGTTTTCGCCGATGTCGACGGAGTCGTGGCGGTGCCCCGGGACATCGTCGACGAGGTCGTCGCGAAGGCCTGGGAAAAAGTCCGGGGGGAGGGAACCGTCCGGGAAGCCCTGCGAAAGGGCGCGGGAGTCGTCGAGACCTTCAAAAAATACGGGATTCTCTGAGGCTGCCGTTCACGCTCCGCCGGATTCAGCCGTGCCTGCTCTCCTTAGTCCAGCCCCGGATCGATTTCGCGATGCTTTTCCATTTTTTCTCATGTTCTGCCTGAGCCCGCTCGTCGGTCTTGCGGGCCAGATACGCCAGCTCCTCCGACAGTTTCAGGAAATTCTCGTATCTCCCGGCGTCGAGGGACCCGTTTTCGAGGGCCGCCAGCACGGCGCAGCCCGGCTCGTTCGTATGGGTGCAGTCCCGGAACCGGCACGACCCGGCGATGCCGGCAATGTCGGCGAACGAATCCTCCAGGGCGTCATCCCCGGCCCAGACCTGGAACTCACGGAGTCCCGGCGTGTCGATGATCATGCCCCCGCCGGGAAGCAGGAACAGTTCGCGGCTCGTCGTGGTGTGGCGGCCCTTCATGTCGCCCCGGCGGATATCCCCGGTTTTCTGACGATCGTACCCCAGAAGGAGATTGATGAACGTGGATTTTCCCGTTCCCGACGGGCCCAGAAGAACGGCGGTTTCCCCGGGGCTGACGACCGCTGCGGCCGCCTCCGTCCCCGTTCCGGACGCGCAGCTCATGAGGATGACGTCCGATCCCGGAGCCGCGCCGCGTATCTCCGCCGCCGCTCCGTCGGGGTCGTCCGAAATGTCGGCCTTGTTGAGCAGGAACACGGGGCGGGCCCCGCTTTCGAAGGCCGCCGCGGCGTACCTTTCCGCCGCCCGGGGTGAGC
>CAZGUL010000015.1:0-18126 GCA_964529055.1 uncultured Spirochaetaceae bacterium | reverse complement strand
GGAGTACCAGGTTTCCGCCTGGCTCATGGCGGTCTACTTCCGGGGCATGACGGGAACCGAGACGGGCATCCTGACCCGGGAGATGATCGCCTCGGGGGAGACACTGGACCTCTCCGGCATCCCGGGGCCTTTTATCGACAAGCATTCCACCGGGGGCGTGGGCGACAAGGTCTCCCTGATCCTCGCGCCGCTGGCGGCCTCGTTCGGCATCCGGGTGCCGATGATGAGCGGTCGCTCGCTGGGCCACACCGGCGGCACCCTCGACAAGCTCGAGGCGATACCCGGCTACACCATCGCCCGGGACATCGGTGCCTTCCGGCGCATCCTGGCGGAAACCGGCTACGCGATGACGGGCCAGAGCGAGAAGATCGTACCCGCCGACCGCCTGCTCTACGCCCTGCGGGACGTGACGGGCACGGTGGAGTCGGTGCCGCTGATCACGGCCAGCATCCTTTCCAAGAAATTCGCCGAAGGGGCCGAGGCCCTCGTTTTCGACGTCAAATGCGGCAGGGGCGCCTTCATGAAGACGCCCGCGGAGGCGGAGACCCTGGCGGATTCCCTCATCGCCACGGGCCGCAGCCTCGGCCGCGGCATCGTCGCCGTCGTCACGAACATGGACGAGCCTCTGGGCCGGGCTTGTGGCAACTTCCTGGAGGCCGAGGAATCCGCATTGTGCCTGCGCGGCGAGACGGCCGGCCGGGAGGACCTCTTGGACGTGACGCTCCGGCTCACGGCGTGGATGCTCGTCGCGGGGGGAAAGGCCGGGAACGTGGATGAGGCGGAAGCCCTGTGCCGGGAAAAGCTCGCCGGCGGCGAACCCTGGGAAAGGTTTCTGAAAAACATCGCGGCCCAGGGGGGAGACCCGGCCGCCTTCGAGCGGGGCATCGGAACCCTGCGCGCCCCGGTGCGGCGCGCTTTGTCCGGTTCCCGCGCCGGCGTCGTCGCGGAGATCGACGCGTTCAAAATCGGCGCCGCCTGCGTTCTTCTCGGCGCCGGACGCAGCAAAACAACCGATCCGGTTTTCCCGCACGTGGGCGTCCTCTTCCACAAAAAGCGGGGCGAAGCCGTCACCGAAGGCGGGACCGTCTGCGAGCTCTTCGCCGAAACCGATGCCGCCGCCGACGCGGCGCTGGCGCTCTGCCGGGACGCGGTGCGGATCGCCGACGCGGCTCCGCCCGCCGGGCCGATGATCCTGGCCGAAAAGGCGGCCCTATGATCTGGGACAAACCTCCGCTGGACCAGGACAGGGCGCGGGAAATCGCGTCCCGCTACGGCCTGGACCTTCTCACCGCGTCCATCCTCGCCCGCCGCGGCCTGGGCGACCCGGAGGACATGCTGTTCTTCCTGGAGGACGACGTCCGTTTCCTGCACAATCCCTTCCTGTTCGTGGAGATGGAGGACGCCGTTGACCGCATCATCGGAGCGAAGGAGGAGGGGGAGAAGGTCCTCGTCTTCGGCGACCGGGACGTGGACGGCATCGCCAGCACGACCCTGCTCGTGGAGGCCCTGTCCGGCATGGGGATCGACGTGTCGTGGCGGCTCCCGATGGGGAACGACCCCTACAGCCTCACGACCGGGGCGGTGGAGGAGTTCGCGAAGGCCGACGGGACCCTCATCGTCACGGTGGACTGCGGCATTTCCAGCGTCCGGGAAATCGGGCGGGCCCGGGAACTCGGAATCGACACGATCATCGTGGACCATCACAATCCGCCGGAGGAGATCCCCCCGGCCTGCGCCGTCATCAATCCCAAGATGGAGGATTCCGGCTATCCGTTCCGGGACCTGGCGGGCTGCGGCGTGGTTTCCAAGCTGATCTGGGCCCTCCGGTTCGCGGAAACCGAATTCTACAACGAGCCGGTGACACTGCTGAACGTGCGGCCCGGGAACGGCACCTTCGTCCTCGAGGCCGTGCGGATGCAGAATCTGGTGGTGATGGACACGCTGTTCGAGAACCTGGTCCCCGGGGTCGTCGAAGTGGACCAGACCCGGCTGATGAAATTCTTCGGCGGCCGCATCCTGGTTTACGACGCCGGGCCCCAGGAGGACATGCTCCGCCGGATTTTCGGCCGGGACGCGGAGGTCAGCCTCATCGACCTGGCGCCGGAAATCGGCAAGGTCTTCCCGGCCGTCAGGGGAAAGAGCCTCCTGCGCCTGCGGGAGGCCTCGCGGCTCGGCCGCTTCAAGGACGGCCCCTCGGGCGAGCTGGACGTCTTCATAAACCTGTTCACCTCGTGGATCGTCCGGCGGGACCCGAAACTGTCCGACGGGTACGCCTCCGGCCTGGACCTGGTGGCCATCGGCACCCTGGCGGACATGATGCCCATCCGGAACGAGAACCGGCTCCTGGTCAGGAGCGGCCTGCGGCTTCTGAACTCCGCCGCGCCCCGGGGCGGCCTGCTGGAACTCCTGCGGGCCCAGAACCTCCTGGGCAAGCCCGTGTCCAGCAGGGAGATCGCCTGGCAGATCGGGCCGGCCATCAACGCCGCGGGCAGGATGGGCGAGCCGGACAAGGCGGCCCGCCTCTTCCTGAGCCCCAGGCCTGAGGAGCGGGAAAGCCTCGCGGCGGGGGTGGTGGAACTCAACCAGATGCGGAAGAAGATCGGCGACGAGATCTGGGACGTCATCCTGCCGGAGGCCCGGGCGAGCTTCGACCGGAACGAGGGCAAATTCGTCCTGGTCTGCGATCCCCGGGTTCACCGGGGGATCACCGGAATCCTGGCCTCCCGGCTGATGAATTTCTTCGATGTGCCCTCCGCGGTCTGCGCGGTGCTGGAGGACAAGATCGTGGGCTCCCTGCGGAGCACCCGCGGCTACGGCGCCCTGCATTTCCTGGAAGGCTGCGCGGAGATCTTCCGCGACTACGGCGGCCACGATTACGCCGCGGGCTTCAACCTGCTGAAGGACGACCTGCCCCGCCTGCACGAGCGCCTCCGGGAGCTTCTGCCGGGGATCATCCTGGCCGCCAAGGGGGAGGAGCGGGTCGTCATCGACGCGGAGCTCCCCCCTTCGTACCTGAAACCGGACATCGAGGCGGTCCTGGATTTCTTCGCCCCCCACGGGGAGGCCAACCCGCCCCTCACGTTCCTTACCACCGGGGCCGTCGTGGAAAACGTCGAATTCGTCGGAAAACGGGAGCAGGTTCACACGCGGCTTCTCGTCCGGGCGGGGGCGCATTCCTGGCCGGCGGTGTTCTGGAATTCCGCCGAGAGGGTGGGCCGGGACTTCGGGAAGAACGACAGGGTGACGATCGTCTACCGGGTGGGGAAGAACTATTTCCAGAACAAGGAAACCCTCCAGCTTACCATCCTGGACATCAAGAGATGCTGATGAAGAAACCGCGTTCCCGGGCGGCCCGCTTTTTCACCGGCGCCGCCCCCGCCGCCGTTCTCGCCGCCCTGGTCCTGGCCTTCCTTTTCGCCGCCCCGTTTCTGCCCGCGGCGCCGTCGGCGCCGGAATCGCCCGTCCTTCTGCGGGCGCCGGAAGAGCTCTTCCCGGGCGACGCGGCCGCGCTGTTTCTGGAGGGCGGCGGGGAAATCGTCGAAGCCGCCGCGGAGCTCCGGGACGGGGCCGGCCGGACGGCGGTCGTCTTTTCCGCGTTTCCCCTGCCCGGCCGGGATGCCCCGGATGCCGCCGCCTCACCCGGCGGGGAATGGGCCGCCGTCGGGGGCGTCCCTAGCACCCTGCCGCCGGGGAATTACGTCTTCCTGGTCCGGTATCGGACGGGCGGCGGGACGGGCTCCGTGGAGGCTCCGGTGGGGATCGTTTCCCGGGACTTCATCCTCGAGGACATCCCGCTCAGCATCGCGATGAGCGAGCTCCGGACCGAACAGGACCCGCGAAAGGACGAAGAGGCCCGGGAGCTGTACCGGCTGCTGGGACGTTTCGATCCCGCCGCGGTGTACCACGCCGAAGCGTTCCGGCGCCCGGTGGGCGATTTCCGGGAAACCTCGTTCTTCGGCGACAGGCGCACCTACCTGTACGCCGACGGCGGCAGGGCCAGGGCCGTCCACCAGGGCATCGACTACGCGACTCCCCGGGGCACGCCGGTGGCCGCCGCGGGTGCCGGCAGGGTGGTCATGGCGAAGGAAAGGATCATGTCGGGCTTCACGGTCGTGCTGGAGCACCTCCCCGGGGTCTACAGCCTGTACTACCACCTGGACGGCATCCAGGTGGAGGAAGGGCGGATCGTCGCCGCGGGCGACACCATCGGGGTCTCCGGCGCCACGGGACTCGTCACCGGCCCCCACCTGCACTGGGAGGTTCGGGCGGCCGGGGTCGCGGTGGAGCCGAAAAAACTCCTCGGGCGGGGGCTTCTTGACAAAAACGGCCTTTTCAGTATGATACGGGAAGACTTGGAAAAGGGGAGGTGATTCGTATCGCCTTTATAAGGTTGGATGAGGGAGAGAACCTCGAAAAGGCCATCAAACGCTTCAAGCGGATGGTGGAAAAAGAGGGCATCATCCGGGAATGGAAAAAACGGGAATACTTCGAAAAGCCTTCCACGATAAAGAACCGGAAAAAGAAATCCCTTGAACGCAAGCTGATGAAGAAAGTCCGCAAGCTGCAGGCAATGAAAGGGTATTAGGCCCGCGCCGCGGATACACAGCGATGAAGGACTTGCAGAAAAAACGAGCCGCCGGTACCAGCCGGGCGGCTTTTTTTATTTCCGCCGCGCTCACGGCGGCGCGGCGGGCGGCGGCTTTCGCGGCGGCAGCGCTTTTCGCGGCCTGCAGCGGCAGCCCGCCGGACATCCTGGAAGTCAGGCGCCGCCTCGTCCTCTTCGAAGACCGGGAGAGGAACGCGGTGTACGAATATCTGGGCGTGGCGGTGCGCGCCGACGACAGGGACGGAACCGACGACCTGGAAAGCCTGGCGGTGATAAACGACAAGGAGGAGCTTTACTGGCTCCTGACGGCGGACCGGTGGTCCAAAAGGCAGATTCGCCAGGAGATGTGGCTGGCCGCGGACGGCATCATCTCCGCCGGCACCGGCGCATTGCCCCGGGGGCTCTACCGGGTCGTCGTGAAGGACTACGCAGGCCAGAAGGCGGAAACCACGTTCCGGCTGGAAACCTCCGCGGAGACCGATGCGAAATTCCCCTCCCTGCGCCGCGGGGAGACCTCCCTCGAACTGGTGTCCGGGACCGACGAGGCGGTCCTGATGATCGCGTCGGCGTCCGGCACCCTGCTGGGGTCCTACACGCTGAAAAAGGGGCCGAACTCCGGGGACGCGATCCTCGCCAACACCCAGGTGAGGAGCCAGGCGAAGCATCTGTACCTGTACCAGCCCGCGGGCCCGGAGGGCCGCTCGCTCGTGTCCGGACCCTACGAGGCCTCAGATTTTCTCTTTCCCCGAGAGCCGTAAATACAGGCGGAACAGGAAGTCCTGGACCTGGGCGCGGAAGCCCCGGCCGTACCGGAGGCTGAAGTCCTTCGCCGCGGCGTCCATCGAGTAAGCGTCCCCGTACTTCTGCTTCAGGGCGTCCCAGTGGCGGGAAACCCAGACGTACACGTCCGCGGCGGTCCTGCCCGGAAAGCGGTGCAGGATACGGTTTTCCTCGATGATGGTCGTGATCGGCCGGAAAACGCCGGAGTACCAGGAGGCGGCCGCCTCGGCGAGGCCGATTTCCTCCACGCTCCGCTGGTTGATGAAATATTTGTGGGTCATGATGTGGCGGAGGATCTCGTCGTACCGGCCCGTCGCGGTGAAGCGGAGCTCGTCTTCCGGAACGACGGGACCGAGGCCCGTGGCGGCGAAAAAGGTGCGCCGCTCCCATTCGATGACCTTGTCCTTCAGGTTCTCCTTCGTGACGCCGGGATCGAGCCGGATTTCCGACCCCAGCGAGACGACCTCGGCGTCGATGTCCATGACGCCCTTCATCCGGGCCACCGAAACCCGGTGGTTGCCGTCCCGGACGAAATACAGGCCCGCCAGCTCGTACAGTTTTATCGGCGGCAGGATGACGTCCCGCAGGTGGGCCATGTCGATGTTCATCCACCGCTGGCGCAGGTACTCGTAGCGGGGCAGGTACTTCTTGTCGAAGTCGCGGTACCGGCCTTCGCTGCCGACGATCTTTTCGACCGGGACGGTCTGCATGCCCCGGTAAATCTCGCTTTTCGGCTTCAGGACTTCCTTCATCTCGTCAAGCGAAAGAAGCTGTCCGCTCCCCGGGGGACGCAGCAGCGACAGGATGCGGTTTATCGTTTCCTTCCAGCGCGCCTTGTTGAAATCATGCTGGGCCGTGTCTTTCAGCAGCGAGGAATTCATGGGGTCTCCCGGAATTCGATGACGGTGTGGCCGTAGGCGTTGACGACCTCGGTGGCGTGATAGCGGCGTTTCCGCTCCGCGTTCAGATCATACAAATGGATGTGCCCGTGTATCAAGTACCGGGGCCGGAAAATCCGCATGAAGGGGAGAAAGGCACCGAAGCCCCTGTGGCAGGCGTCCTCCGCGTCGCCGACACCCCGGGGCGGCGCGTGGGTCAGCAGGATGTCCAGGAAGCGGCCGTACCGGAGGCGGTTCCACAGCAGGCCGGGAACAAGGCGCAGCGCCTTCAGGCACATCTGGAAGTCGGTGTACTGGTTGAGCCCGTCGTTGTAGCGCATGCTGCCGCCCAGGCCGGAGATGAGCAGCCTGCCGTCGTGACGGGTGTTCCGCCAGCCCGTGTACACGGCGCCGTAGCCCTGCCGGAGAAAGGGGCTCGTCTCGTCCCGGACGGCGGCGGAGGCGAAGCGGCGGTTGAAGTCCGAAATTTTTTCCAGGTTGTGGTTGCCGAAAACGAAGTAGATCGGCCTGTTCAGGGCCGACGACAGGAAGCCCAGGTAATCCATCGGGACATCCCCCGCGGCGAGAACGAGATCGACGCCGCCGAATCTTTCCTTCGCGGCGGAGGAGTAGACCAGGGGGTCCATCTGGTCCGCCACGCAGAGGATTTTCATGCCCCTGAGTCCGCGCTCTTCAACAGTTCCTGAAGTTTGTGCTTGCCCCAGAGCTCCACGGGGCGGGATTCCACGAAGCCCTCGGCGGTGCGGGAAAAACCGGAGCTCGTGACGATGATGCCCCGGGTGACGTTGATGTTCTTCATCTCCTCGTGGAAGGCCCGGACCGTCGCCTCGTCCACGATGTCCGGGGACCTGAGTATCCGCACCAGCTTGGGCACCCGCCGGGCGTTCCGCCACTTCGACTGGGATTCCACGCCGATGATCTGACAGCCGTTCGGGACTTCGGCGATGTCCTGGACCGCGAGACCCATGGAGGCGGCCATCCCGCGGCACAGCTCGACGAATTTCTCCTGGTTCGCGATCAGGAAGTCCTTGACCCTGTCGTCCTGCCGGAGGTCCTGGTATTGGGTGAGCTTGTCGGCCACGTCCTTGAAGTTCGGCTGCCTGGCATATATCTTTTCCCACTGCTCCACGGCGCCTTCGATGTCGCGGGTCCGTTCCCGGCAGATGGCGAGGAAGTACCGGGCGTACAACACTTCGTGCTCCTCCGCTTCACCCGCCACCTTCAGCGCGCGCTCCAGTTCGGTGATTGCTTTCTCGAAGCTGTTCATGCTCATGTAGCAGGCGCCCCGCTCGACGATGGCCTTGGTCTTGTAGGCCGCGTCCTTCTGCGCCTTCTCGAAGGTCAAAATCGCCGCGGTGAAATCATGGTTTTCCTTCAAAAGCCGGCCCAGGTAGAAGTAGGCGGCGTAGTTGTCCGGATTGTTCTTGATCGAGGCGTCCAGGGAGGTCTTCGCTTCCACGGGTTTCTTGTCCCGGTACAGGATCATGCCCAGGCGGAAGTGGGCCTCCCAGTTTCTCGGGTCCAGCTCGACCGCCCTGCGGTAGTATTCCGCCGCCTTCGCGGTCTTCCTTCTTTCCTCGAAGAGTTCCCCGGCCCGGAAATAGTGGTCCGAAACGGCGGGTTCCCGTTTGATCAGGACCAGGTACTCCTTCAGGGCCTCCTCGGTTTGGTTGAATTTCGCGTAGAGTTCCGCTATTTTCTTTCTGAAGGGAATCTCCGGGCAATACTGACCGAACTGGCCGATCTGATTGACCGTCCGGAGTTCCATCATGCCGAGTTCCGGCTTGCCGTCCGCCAGGTATGCCAGGCCGAGAAAGTAGTGGACGTCCGAGTTCCGGGGATCGCGGGCGATGATTTTTTTCGCCATCCGGATGGCGGCGGCGTTTTTGCCCGTTTTTACCAGATTTGCCAGGGTGGCGATCTTCTGAGGTGCTATAATCGATTTGACGAGAAAAACAGTTATGAGAACAACTACGATGCCGAGGATTATAATCGGGATGACCACTACGGGCATTGTCTCTCCATCCGGCTCTAAGAGTAAATTTTTTATCCAAAAATGTCAAACCTCTCAACCCGCGAGGATTTTCATTCTGGCGATCCTCTTTTGTGTTGCCGGAGGCCTTTTCGCCCAGACGGCGTTTTCCCGGGGCGAGGAGCTTTTTCTGCGCAACCGCCCCCGGGAGGCTGCGCCCCAGCTCGAGGCCGCCCTGCTGGAGGAGCCGAGGAACGAGAAAATCTACCTGTACCTGGGCATCGCCTACGAGCAGCTGGGGAACCATGACAGGGCCATCGCGCTTCTGACCCGCGGTCTGGAGATGTCCATCGTCCACCGGGACCTCTTTTTATTCAACCTGGGCAACAATCGTCTCGCCAGGGGCGACGTCGCAGGGGCCGTCGAAATGTATTCCCGGGCCGTCGAGACGAACGGGTCCCTTTCGGACGCCTACCTGAACCGGGCCAACGCGGAGGTGCGCCTGGAACGGTTCGAGGACGCCGTCAGGGACTACCGGCTCTACCTGACCATGGAGCCCGGGACCCCGCAGCGTCCCCAGATCGAACGGATGATCCGCCTCATCGAGGGGGTCCAGGCCGACCGGGCGGCCCGGCTTCTCGAGGAAGAAAGAAGGAAGAAAGAGGAAGAGGAGAATCGCAGGATCGCCGAGGAACGGCGCAAACAGGATGAGGAGCGGAAGGCGGCGGAAGAGGAGAGGCTGCGCCGCGAGGAGGAGGAACGGCGGAGGGTCGCCGAGGAGCGCCGGAAGCAGGAGGAAGACAGGCGCCGCCGGGAGGAGGAAGCCCGGCAGAAGGCCCTGCTGGAGGAAGTGCTCCGCTCGCTGCAGGCCTCGTCCGAGGACGCGGCGAACCTGTCGGCGGAAAAAGAGGACATCCGCGAAAAACGGGAAGACGTGGATATCGAGGACTAGAAAGGATACCATTTTATGTATATGAACAAGAAACCCATCATCATCGGCGCCGCCGCGCTGATTCTGATTCTTCTCGCGGCGGGCTTTTACTTTTTCGGCGGGGGCGGCGGAAAGGCGGAGGACGCCGCGCGGCGAAACACCTTGATCCTCGCGGAGGATTACCTCACCGGCGGGGAGTACCAGCGGGCCCTCGACCTTCTGGACAAGCTGCTCATCGCCGACGCCTCCGACGCGGAGGCCCGGGCCCTGAAGGACCGGATCCTGGCGGCGAAGAAGGCCGCCGAGGACGCCTCCCGCCTGCAGGACTCCGCGGCCCAGGCTGCCCGGAAGGAGGCGCTGGAGAAGTCCCTTGCGGGCCTCGGCAAATCGATGGCGACGCCGCCCCGGGACGATTCCGTCGCGAAGGCCCTGGAGGCCCAGAAACTGCAGGCCGAACGGGAGCGCCGGGAGCGGGAGGAGCAGGCGCGGAAGGAGGAAGCCGCGCGGCTCGCGAAACTGTCGGCGGAGGCCCGGGCCCGGGAGGAGAAAATCCGGGAACTCCTGAAAAAGGCCGACGACGCCCTCAACCAGCCCAACTATCCCCAGGCCCGCGGCCTGTACGAGGAGGTGCTGAGCCTGGGCAGGGAAACCGAGAACCCGGCCTACGCGGCCCGGGCCTACGCCCGGATTGCCGAAAGCTTTTTCCGCGAGGCGCCAGACAATTCGGTGAACCGTCAGCAGGCCCTGCAGTACGCCAACGAGTCCATAAAACGGGACCCGAATTTGTGGGAGCCCCATTTCACGCTGGGCAAGGTGTACGCCGCCGCCCGGAACAACGAGGCGGCCATCGCGTCCCTGCAGAAGGCCGCTCGCCTCAATCCGGAAAACGCGGACATCTTCTTCGAGCTCGGGAAGGCGCAGTTCCGGGCCGGCCTTTACCGGGAGGCGCGGCAGAGCTTCGAAAGCTGCGTCCGCTTCGACCCGGCGCACTGGGCGGCGTACTTCAACCTGGGAGCGACCTTTCTCAGGCTGAACGACACGAACAAGGCTTACGACGCGTTCGTCAGGACGACGAAGGTCAAACCCGACCACGCCCGGGCCCACTTCGAGATCGGCGAGCACCTGCGGGCCAAGGGGGACCTCCCGGGAGCCGTGGCGTCCTACGTTCTCGCGGTGAAGTACGAACCCGGCGACCCCCGGAACAGCAGGGGCCTCGCGACGGCCCTGTACCGCCAGGGGAAATTCCCCGAAGCCGAAACCTGGTTCGCCAAGGCCGTCGAGCTGGAGCCGACGGCGGACATCAACAACTACAACATGGCTCTGGTCAAGATGAGCCTGAACAAGAACAGCGAGGCCTTCACGTACATCACGAAGGCCATCCAGCAGAAGCCCGAGTCGGCGGAATACGCCTTTACGCTGGGACAGGTCAGCGAAAGGATGGGCAGCCGGGACGGGGCCGTGGCGGCCCACACGAAGGCGGTCGTGCTGGACAAAACCTACGTGAAACCCCGCATCGAGCTCGGGCGCCTGTACGACGAGGCGGGCCAGTACGACAAGGCCCTGGAGCACCTTCTCGCGGCCTACCGGATCGAACCGGATTCGGTGGAGGTCAACAACAACCTGGGAAGCGCCTACCTGCACAAGGAGCTGTACCAGGACAGCATCAACCATTACATGAAGGCCGTGGTAAAGCAGCCCAACGCAACCCTGATGCGTTACAACCTGAGCCTGGCCTACACCGGCGCGAACCGTTTCTCCGAGGCGCGGGACACGCTGGTCCAGCTCGTCAAGATCGACCCGAACTTCTGGGACGCCTACCACAGCCTGGGCAAGGTCCTCATCACGCTGGGAGACAAACCGGGGGCGAAGGTCATCCTGACGGAACTCCTCCAGAAGAACCCCCGGTACGAGGGGAAGGCGGAGGTGGAGAAAATCCTGGCGGGGCTGTAAAGACGGGCCGGGGGCGCAAAGAGCGGAAAAAAAGCCGGATATGAATTATACTTCTTTTACAGCCTATTCCACGGAGGTTTTCATGGCGTACCGGGACGCGTACAAGGACTGTGTCTGGATCGACTTTCCCACCCTGGAGAAATTCATGTTCGACGCGCTGAAAGCGTTCGGCGTGCCGGAGGCGGACGCCGAAATCGTCACCGAAGTCCTGATCGAGTCGGACAAGCGGGGCATCGACTCTCACGGCATCGGGCGCCTGAAACCCATTTACCTGGACCGCTTCGACGAAGGGGTCATGAATCCCGTCACGAAAATCGACATCCTGAAGGACGAGGCGGCCTGCGCCGTGCTGGACGGCAACAACGGCCTCGGCCACGTTGTGGGAAAAAAGGCCATGGAAATCGCCATCGAAAAGGCGCGGAAATACGGCCTGGGCATGACGGCGGTGAGGAACTCCACCCACTACGGCATCGCCGGTTACTACGTTTCGATGGCGATCGACGCGGGCATGATCGGCGTAACCGGCACCAACGCCCGGCCGTCCATCGCTCCGACCTTCGGCGTGGAAAACATGCTGGGAACGAATCCCATCACCTGGGGCCTCCCCACCGACGAGGAGTTCCCCTTCATGCTGGACTGCGCGACCAGCGTCACCCAGCGGGGCAAGATCGAAGTCTACGGCCGGGCCGGGAAGGCCCTGCCCCCGGGCTGGGTCATCGGCGAAACGGGCGAAACCCGGACCGACACCGCGCAGGTTTTGATCGACCTGACGAAGGGCAGGGCGGCCCTGGCCCCTCTCGGCGGGCTCGGCGAGGAGACCGGCGGCTACAAGGGCTACGGTTACGCGACGGTGGTGGAAATTCTTTCCGCCGCCCTGCAGGACGGCAAATTCCTGAAGGACCTGAACGGCTTCGACGCGGCAGGGAAAAAAATACCCTATCCCCTGGGCCACTTCTTCATGGCGATAAATCCCGAAATGTTCATGGGCCTGGAAACCTTCAAGCGTGTCGCCGGCGCGATCTGCCGGGAGCTCCGGGCGTCGAAGAAGGCGCCGGGGCAGGAGCGCATCTACACCGCCGGCGAAAAGGAGTACGAGGCCTGGCAGTACCGCAAGGTCCACGGCTGCCCCGTCCCGCCGCCCCTGCAGAAACAGATGGTGGAGCTCCGGGACAGGTTCAAGCTGCCGTACCGGTTCGAGTTCGAGAAGCAGGCCTAATCGACAGCGAACCGCCAGATGCCGGAATAACTCCTCCCGTCCCGGGAGCCGTAGACGACGATTTTCTCCGCCGATTCCGGCACCGCTGCGGAAAGCGTGAACTCACCCTTCGCGTCCTTCGTGAAATGGTGATACGTTCCGTCGAAGATGACCGCGATTTTCGCCAGGTCCCGGGAGCGCACGACGAGATGAGTCTTTTCCCCGCGTTTTAAAATCCCCGTCAGAGGGCCGACCAGCTCGGTTGCCGAAAGGTCGGCGTAGGACGAAAAAATATGGGGGTATGTTGACGGAGGAACGGTGCTTCCCGGATTTCTTTTCAGTTCGAAGTCCAGCACGCTCTGCAGCCAGGTGACCGAAACGCCGATTGACTTGAGAACCTTGGGCACCGCAGCGACTCGGGCCCGGTCGAAGGGGTCTTCCAGAAAATAATACACGCCGTTTTCCGGCACTTTCCGGAAAGAACCGATAAAAACTTCTTTTTCCTTTTCGGTGATTTTCCTTTCCGCGACGCTCTTTTCGACGAGAGGCAGCCACGCCGCCTCGAATTCCCCGATGGGGACTCTTTCCGGAAAAATGATTTCGCTTTTCCCGCGCGCGAATATGTGTCCTTCGTATTCTCCCGAATCGGGGGGCGAAAAAAGGAATTCGTAATTCCCGCCGCGCTTCGTGAAAAAATCCGCCCCTACGATTTCGTTTTGGGATGGGTCTCTGAGCGCCGAAGTCAAGACGACGCCGGCGCTCGGTGAAATGACGGTGGTGGAAAACGCGCCATCCGCCGCATTGCTGTATCGCAGGGAATCGTCTTTCAGTTTCAATCCGTACGAAAAAAAGCGGCCTTTTATCAAGGGTTCCCGCACGAACTGTTCCGCCGTGACCAGGGGATACCAGAACTGCTCGGCGTCGTGTTCAGGGAGGTGGCTGTAGAGAAAGCTCCGCGGATCGAGGAAGAGATAGTCCGTGGAGTAGTTCCTGACGAAGGTTTTCCGATCCACATGACCTGCGTCCCAGGTCACGTCGACCAGGTGCCACTTTCCGGAGACCTTCACGGCGTTCCACGCGTGGTCCGTTTTTCCTCCCAGGAACCCGCGGTAACCGAAACCCTTGGAGTGCCCGCTGATTATCCGCGCCTCCACGCCCGCCAGGTCGGCCATCTTCTTGAACAATTGGGAATACCCGGCACATACGGCGGTCTTCCGTTTCAGGACGCTCGCGTAATCCTGAGGGCGGTTGAGGTTCCTGAATAAATCTTCCGTGTCGTACGCGATATGATAGGCGATCCAGTCGTGCAGGATCTTGGCCTTCATGAAATGGTTCGGCTCCCTCTGCGTCAGCTGTTTGACCAGGTCTTCGATGTGTGCGGCGGGGTCCTGAAAAACCCCCTCGAGGGTTTCCTTTCTGATATTCGCGATGCGGGGATCGATCTTGCCGGTCCGATACCGGACGGGAGCCGGGTCCGGTTTGATGTAGCGGTTGAGAGCGGCGGCGGCTTTCCGTTTGTCGGCGAGTGAAACGCCCGCAGCGGCAGGATCGGCGAAGGAGGCGAGTGCGGCGCAATCGCCGCTCGCGATGGCCTCGTCGACCGGCGACAGGCCGGGTTTCTCCTCCGGTTTCGGCTGGGCCGGGCGCGCTTGCGGGGGCGCCGCGGCCCGGGTTTTCCCGGAAGCCGCCGGCTCGGAGGCCGCAGCGGAGGCGGATTGGGATCCCGCCGCCGAAACCCCGGCCTCGGCCGTCCGTTTCGCCGTCTCCAGGACCGCGCAGCCCGCCGCGGATAGACAAAGCAATACTAACGATATGATTTTCAGGCTGGGACGGGCATTCTTGATGGGCTTCGTTTTTCCGGTCGGCATTTGCGGCCTCCCTGGATTGAATTTTTAGTTTTTCATTATAACCGCATACGTTTTTTCTGCAAAGCGGTCGTGGAGCGACGGATCGGAGGCTGGCAGCGGATCCGGTTTTCTTGACAACGTCGATTTTTGGTAATATATTCATCTAGACAGACTAGATAGAAGGGAGGAGGGTGTGAAAAAGACCTGGCCTCTTCAGGATGCGAAAAACCGCTTCAGCGAACTTATCGAAAATGCAATCACTAAAGGCCCGCAGAGAGTTACACGGCGGGGCGAACCCGTCGCCGTCGTGATAGCCGAGAAGGAATACGAAAAACTCGTCGGGAGAAAATCGAAGAGCCTTCTCGAGTTTTTCCGGAGTTCGCCGCTGGCGGAGGCGGTGCTCGATCTCCAGCGAAACCGTGATGAAGCCCGGGAAATCGAATTATGAGCGGCTTTCTTCTCGACACCTGCGTAGTCTCCGAGCTCGTCAAACCGGATCCGGACCCGGGTCTAACGGAATGGATAGAATCCGCAGACGAGGATACACTGTACCTCAGCGTTTTGACGCTGGGCGAATTACGGAAGGGGATAGAATCCCTGCCGCCGGGCCGGAAAAAGGAAAGATTGTCGGGCTGGCTTGAGAGGGAGCTTGCCGCAAGATTCCGGGGACGAATCCTCGCTCTGGATGAAAAGACCTGCGATCTGTGGGGAAGGAGCACGGCCCGGCTTCAAAAATCGGGCCTGCATGCGCATGTCGTCGATATGCTCCTCGCCGCGACCGCCGAGGCGGCGGGATTGCGGATCGTAACGAGGAACGTATTCGATTTCGAGGCGGCCGGGATCCAAGTCGTGAATCCCTGGTCGGCTTAGTTCGCGTATCGTAAACTTGCCACAGCGTTTTTCCCGGACTATAATTAAGCCGAAATTGAATTCCGCGATCGAGCCACACCCCCGTCCGAAGGAGTCCGCCTCATGATACCGTTTCGCAAAAGCGCATCTCTCCCAGCCGTCCTCCTCATCGCCTCCCTGTTGCTGCTTTTCGTCGGCGGGCCGGCCGAAGCCCAGGAGCGGCGGGTCGCCCTGGTCGTCGGGAACGGCGCGTATCAGAAGCTCGCCCCTCTGCGGAATCCGGCCAACGACGCGGAGGACACGGCCGCCGCGCTGACGCGGCTCGGCTTCGATGTGGTCAAGGTCGTCAACGGTTCCTACGCGCGGATGATGGACGCGGTGGAGACCTTCGGCCGAAAGCTGAAAGGGGCGGACGCGGGGCTCTTCTACTACGCGGGCCACGGGGTGCAGTCGGCGGGGGTCAATTACCTCCTGCCCGTGGACGCGGAAATCGCCGAGGAGTACCAGCTCCGGTTCAAGGCTCCCTCCGCGGACTACGTTCTGGAGGCGATGAACGCCGCGGGGGGAAGGCTGAACGTCGTCATCCTCGACGCCTGCCGGGACAATCCCTTCGCGTCCTTCCGGAGCGCGGGCCGGGGCCTCGCCGTCGTCGGGAACGCGCCGCCGGGAGCGGTCATCGTCTACGCCACCGACCCGGGAAAGGCGGCAGCGGACGGGGCGGGACGCAACGGCATTTTCACCGCCGCCTTCCTGAAGCACGCCGCGACGCCGGGGCTGGACATCAAGGCGCTGTTCGACCGGGTGGGACAGGACGTTGCGCGGGAAACGAACTACGCCCAGACCCCCTGGGTGAGCAGCAAGTTTTACGGCAGTTTCTATCTCGCCGGAGCACCCGCAGCGGCGCCCGCGACACAGCCCGCCATCCGCCCCGCGCCAATCCCGTCTCCGGTTCCCCAACCGGCCGCCCGCCGGGTCCCCGAGGGAATGGTATGGGTTGAAGGCGGAACCTTTACCATGGGCGACACCTTCGGGGACGGCGACGCGGACGAAAAACCGACCCGCAAGGTGACGGTAAGCGGCTTCTGGATGGGGAAACACGAGGTGACCTTCGGCGAATTTGACAGGTTCTGCGCCGACACGGGTCGGAGCCGGCCGGGGGACGAAGGCTGGGGCCGGGGCAACAGGCCCGTCATCAACGTAAGCTGGTACGACGCGGTTGAGTACTGCAACTGGCTGTCCCGTAAGGAAGGCCTGCGGACCGCCTATTCCGGGAGCGGCACGAACATAACCTGCGACTTCTCGGCGGGCGGTTACCGCCTGCCGACGGAGGCGGAGTGGGAGTACGCGGCGAAGGGCGGCGCGTCCGGCCGCGGGTACAAGTATTCAGGTGGAAACGACCCGGATTCAGTGGCATGGCACGGCAGTAATTCGGGCGGCCGCACACGGCCTGTCGGGGGAAAACAGCCCAACGAGCTGGGGCTCTACGACATGTCGGGAAACGTCTGGGAGTGGTGTTGGGACTGGTACGAGAATTACGGCTCGTTGGCGCAGACCGACCATAGGGATCCGTCTTTGGGATCCGGCCGTGTCGATCGCGGCGGCAGTTATAACCGCGATGCATATCGTCTGCGTTCTTCCGATCGCGACTATTACTTCCCGTCTTCCAGTAGCAATAATCTCGGTTTCCGCCTCGTGAGGACTCCCTAAGATTTTAGGGTTTTTACGTTTTTACTTTTTGGATAGCCCCCCCGCGCGAGCGGCAGCCGCGCGAGGGGGCGGGCGGCAAAATGTTCAAGATTCTGACGGTGCCCTTCGACGAAACGGACCGCCTCCGGCGCGCGGGGTTTCCCTTGGACCCCCGCGCGCGAATCCCGAGTGCCTTCTTCCCGTTAGTACCATTCCGCGGAAAGCGGGAAGAAGGTTTTTTCTGATTTTCTCCAACCGTAAAATATGTTATTATTGTCCCCATGAGGAATCGGATGCAGGAAAAGGTTAATATGGTTTATTGGCAGGAGAAGGATTTTCTCATCGGTTTTCTTGAACCGTACCCCGATTACCGTACTCAGGCGGAGTCGCTCGATGAGTTGGTGGAGAACCTGAAAGATATCTTTGAGGAAATTTCCAGCGGATTGATAGAAGCCGGCAAAGCGAAAATCATGGAAATCTCTGTGTGAAGCGGAAAGACCTTATAAAAACCGTTCTTGATTCAGGCTGCGTCTTTATCCGGCATGGAGGTCGTCACGATTGGTATAGAAACCCCAATAATGGAATGAGCCAACCCATACCGCGGCATTCCGAGATAAACGAAAATTTAGCGAAGCATATACTTAAAATTTTGAATATTCGATGATTTCATTTCTTCCTGTTACAGAACCAAAGCCGTTTCATCCTTAAGGGCTTTTTCGACAAACTTGTTCAACGAAATGCCGAGTTTCGCCGCGGCAAGGGCGACCCTGCCGTGGTCCGCCGGATCGATACGGACGATGAATTTTCCCGAATAGGGTTTTTCCGGAGCGTTCCCCGTTTCCTTGCACCAGGCGAGATAATCGTCAACGGACGCATGAAACTCTACCCGCAGTTCTTTTACGGATGAGCCTTGGAAAGTTATTCCGTCCTTGGACATATTAACGACTTTTCCGAAAAATATTCCCGCTTCGTCGTCGAACTCGACGCGCGCCACATATCCTTTATATTCCATCATGACCTTACCCTATCCGACCGTGTTGGGCGGGAGAAAATAGCTTCAAGAATTTTCCGGTTTTTGCTATTCACAATAATATTAGTATCAAAAAACAGTATCACAGTCAAGATGGCAAAATTTATCGGCGCCGGAGCCCGCGAAGAAGGCGTCCCTGAGTTCGGGCGCCGGGCACAAGAAAGCGGGCAGGCGATGAGCCGGCGGCCGCTAGAGTTTTTTGAATTGCTCCTCGGTCAGTTCGGCCTGCTTTAAAATTGCCCTCATGGTGCCGGACGGAACATCGCCGGGATGAATCGCGACGTACGTTTGTCTGCCGTCGGGATGACGTAACACTTTATGAGAGCCAGAACTGCGAGTTTCGATAAATCCCGCTTTTTTCAGTTTGTTCAATACTTCAGA
>CAZGUL010000014.1:0-18154 GCA_964529055.1 uncultured Spirochaetaceae bacterium | reverse complement strand
CCCAGACGAAGAGCGAATTCCTGGCCAACATGAGCCACGAAATCCGCACGCCGATCCACACCGTAACGGGAATGGCCGAACTGCTTCTGGACACCCGGCTCGACGAGGAGCAGAAGGAGTACGCCGGCCAGATCCGGTATTCCGCGGACGCCCTCCTGGGGCTCATCAACGACATCCTGGATTTCTCGAAGATCGAATCCGGCCGGCTGACGCTGGAAATCATCGAGTGCGACCTCATATCCCTCGTCTCCGATGTGGTGGACATGATGAGCCTGCTGGCCCATAAAAAAAACCTGGAGGTGGTCCTGGACATGGACAGGACGATCCCCCGGTGGGTCCGGGGGGACCCGACGCGGATCCGGCAGATCCTCATCAACCTTTTCAACAACGCGGTCAAATTCACGGCCCAGGGGGAGATCGTCATCAAGGTCGTTCCCGTCCACAGGACGGGACATCTCCAGTCCCTGCGTTTCGACGTCATCGACACGGGAATCGGAATCGCCGAGGACAAGCTGGCGATGCTCTTCCATGCCTTCACGCAGGTCGATTCGTCCACCACCCGCAAGTACGGCGGGACGGGTCTGGGACTGTCGATCTCCAAGAGCTTCGTGCAGATGATGAACGGGATCATCGACGTTTCCACCGAGCGGAGCAGGGGTTCGGATTTCTGGTTCACCATCCCGCTGGAGGTCGTCACCGACCGGGAGGAGATGGTGGAGCCCGTGGTGGACGAATCGGTGGGAGGACAACGCGTTCTTCTGGTGGACGACAACGAGTCCTCCCGGAACGTGATCCTGGGACACCTCACGGACTGGTTCCGCAGGGTAGACACCGCGGCGTCCGGCGCGGAAGCCCTGAGCATGCTCGTCGACGCGGCGAACGCGGAAGACCCCTATCATTTCGCCCTGGTTGACCTTCACCTGCCGGCGATGGACGGATGGCACCTTGCCAGCGAGGTGAAGAACAATCCGATCATAAAAGAAACCCTGCTCTTCCTGATGAGCCCCCTGGGCAGCGGCACCGAGGCCAAGATGAAGCTCCTGGGGTGGTTCGCGGGCTATCTGAACAAGCCGATCAAACGGTCCGAACTGATGGACGAACTTCTGGGAGCCCTTTCCGGAAGCGGCTCGGCCTACGCGGAGAGAAGGGCCGCGGAGAGGGAAAAACCCCGGGACGCGGGTCTGCGGAAGGGAATGCGCATCCTGGTCGCCGAAGACCACCCGGTGAACCAGCAGCTTTTCAGGACGATCCTCGAGAAGATGGGCTACGCGGTGCATCTCGCCGACAACGGACTCGAGGCGGTGAAGACCGCCGCCGCAGGGGCGATAGATCTCGTTTTCATGGATGTGCAGATGCCCGAGATGAACGGGTACGAAGCGGCGGGCGAAATCCGGAAATCCGGCTCGACGCTGCCCATCATAGCCGTGACGGCGAACGCCCTGAAGGGCGAAAGGGAGAAGTGTCTCGCCGCGGGCATGAACGATTTCCTGACCAAGCCGTTCAAGAGCCGGGACCTGGTCCCGCTGCTGGACAGGTGGCTCCCCGAGCGGCCCGCGGCCGCGGACGGTCCGCCGCCGGACTCCAGGCCGCGGCGGACCCGGGGCGGGCGGCCTGCGGAAACGCCGCCTGCGCGGACAAAGGAGCCGGCGCCGTCCCGAAAGGACGCGGAGGTCTTCGATCTGCCTGCGGCCCTGGAAACCTTCATGGGAAAGAAGGATGTGGTTCAGCGGGTTGTCCGGGCCTTCGGCGACAAGACCGAGGCGCAGCTCGTTTCCATGCGGAAGGCCCTTGACGGGAAGGACTGGAAGCCCCTGGAGATAGAGTCGCACGGAATCAAGGGCGGCTCGTGGAACCTGCAGGCCCGGCGGCTCGGGAACGCCGCCGCGGAGCTGGAGGCCGCCGCGAAGAAAATGGACGCCGCGGCGGCGGACGCCGCGCTGGCCGCCGTTGTCCGGGAATACGGCGTTTTCCGGGAAGCCGTCGCGTCGAATCCCGCCCTGCGGGAAGGGTAGGGCGTCATGGGCAACGGCGCCGGGCGCCTGGCGAAGCGCCTTTCGGTCGTTCTTCGGGAGTCGAAGCTCCGGCCCTTTTTCTGGTTCATCCTTTTCCTTCTTCTTTCCGGCATCATCATGGTCACCCTGGAGAGGGGGGTAAATCCCCAGTTTCTCGATTTCTTCGACGGTTTATGGTGGTCCGTCATCACCTTCAGCACCACCGGGTACGGCGACAAGGTCCCCGCCACGACGGGCGGAAAGGTGCTCGCGATCTTCACGGTGCTGTTCGGCATCGGCATCACGACGTTCCTGTCGGGGACCCTGGCGTCGTTTCTGGTGGACCGCAACACGAAGGCCAGGAGGGGTCTCATGGATTTCAGGAAACTCAGGAATCATCTGGTCGTCTGCGGCTGGAAGGACGACATGGCGGATATCCTCGGCGACATCCTCGCCCTTTCCGGCGGGTTCGAGGCCGACCGGGTCGTCGTCGTGTCGAACATGGAGCCGGAAAAGGTGGAGGCCGTGAGGGACGCGGACGGGCTGCGGGACGTGAAGTTCGTGCGGGGCGATTATTTTTCCGAGCCGGCCCTGGAACGGGCGGGCGTCAGGAACGCCCTGAAGGTCCTCGTACTCGCGGACACCCTGGAGAGCACGGCTGCGTCCGAAGTGGATTCCAAGACGGTGATGACCGTCCTGGCGGTGAAGGCCATTGCCAGGGACGTGTATGTCTGCGCGGAAATTCTGGACAAAAAAATACGAGAGTTACCTGCGCCACGCCGGCTGCGACGAAATCCTCTTCAGCAGGGACTTCTCCCGCCGCATTCTGGCAAACACCTCGGCGACGAACGGCATGTCCCACATCATCTTCGAGCTGCTGTCCCGTGACAGGAGCCGCTCACGGCTCGCCACCTGCGATATACCCCCGGAATTTTCCGGCCGCGCCTTCCGGGACTACCGGGCGGCCTTCGACGGCGATGCGGGACGGATCCTCCTGGGCATTCTGGAAAACACCGGGTCTCCCAACAGGATGAAAATGGAATCGCTCCGGGAGGCCCAGAAAACTTCCGACGTCTCCCGGCTCATTTCCAACCTGCAGAAAGTGAAGGAACTGGAGGTCAACAAGCCCGTTCTGCTTCCCGCGGACGACTACACCATCCAGAAGCATTCGCTGGCCATCGTACTGGAGAGGACGGAATGATCGACAAACTGCGGCAGATCGCCCTTTTCGACGAGCTGAAGAACCGGGACGAAGACCTGCGGGAACTCATGAAGATATGCAGGATGAGGCGCTGCCCCGGGGGCGAGGTCATCATCCGGGAAGGCGACCTGGGCGACGAAATGTACATCGTGTACCGGGGCAGCGTGGAAATCCGCAAACAGACCCGGGCGGGTGACTCCTACACCGTCGTCCAGCTCCAGGCGGAACAGAACGTTTTTTTCGGCGAACTCGCCCTGGTGGACGACGACAAAAGGTCCGCCACGGTGGCCGCGCTGGAAGACTCGGAGTTCATCATCATCCGGAAGGACGATTTCCTTGCCCTGGGCAGGTCGAACCCGGAAGTGGCGCTTCCCGTCACCCGGGCCATCGCGAAAATCCTCGCCGGCCGGCTCCGGAAAACGACGATGGACATGCTGACAATCTTCGACGCCCTGGTAAATGAAATTCAGACTTAATCAAATTCTAACATTCCCGCGGTACATTTCCGGCATGGGGGACCAGCTGGTTTTCGACAGGCTCCGCCTTCTTCTCCGTGATGCCCCGACACGGGTCATCGACGACGAACGCATCGTCGTCCTCAGCGACCTGCATCTGGGCAACGGGGGCGGCAAGGACGATTTCCTCCGGAATTCCGGGCTCGTCTCGGAAGTGCTCGCCCGCCGGTATCTGCCGAAGGGTTACACTCTCGTGCTGAACGGCGACATCGAGGACTTCCAGAAATTCACTCCCTCCGCGGTGAAGCGGGCGTGGAAGGAATTTTACGGGCTCCTGCGGGAGTTCCGCCGGAAGGAAAGACTGGTCCGCATTTTCGGCAACCACGACGAACTGCTGAGTCTCATGCCCGGATCGGCCGACCCCCCGGCGGTGGAGGCGGTCCGCTTCCTCTACAGGGGCTCGTCGCTCTTCGTTTTTCACGGCCACCAGGCCTCCCTGGCCATGCTCCGGTTCAACACCCAGATAGGCCGCCTGATCCGTTTTCTGGTCCGGCCGCTGGGAATCATGAACGACTCGGTGGCCCGCGACAACAGGAAAAAGTTCACCACCGAACGGCGCATCTACGAATTTTCGAATGCGGAGAAAATAATCTCCGTGGTGGGCCACACCCACCGGCCGTTGTTCGAGTCGCAGTCAAAGGGCGACACCCTGCGGTTCCGGATCGAAAAGCTCTGCCGCCGCTATCCCCTCGCGCGGGGGCCGGCGCGGAAACGGATCGCCCGGGAAATCGTCCTGCTGAAGCAGGAATTCCGTCGGCTTCTGGAGAAGCACGGCGACGGCGGCTTTCTCGGCGGAATTTACGAGAACCGCCTGTCGATCCCGAGCATATTCAATTCCGGCTGTGCCACGGGAAAGCGGGGGATCACCTGCATCGAAATCGCGAAGGGCCGGATACGGCTCGTCCACTGGTTCCGGAGGGAGGAGGAACGGCACCCCGACGGGACCGGGCACGAGGCCGCGGAGGAGCTCGGAAAAACGGGGATTTTCCGCCTGGTCATCAAGGAAGAAAGCCTGGATTACATCTTCACGCGGATAAAGCTTCTCACGTAGAAGCATCGCCGGAGCGGACGACTTCGTTCCAGTCGTACACCGGAACGATCCTTTGGCCCGGTTCCAGGACGAGGAATTCCCCGGCGTTCCATTCGCCCCGCAGGAGCCTCCGGATGAGGCCGATGTCTCCTTCCAGAAGGATGAATTCCTTGCCGGCCCCCCGCGTCTCCTCCTCGCACTTTCTCCCGTAACCGAGGAACCGGGTTTCCGGCATGTCGATGAAGACGACTTCCTTTTCCCTGCCCACGTCGGCCGCGGGGGCGAGGGTTTCCATGATGTACCGGGCGTTTTCCTCCCCGTACAGGGCCGCGTATTCCTCGTAGGTCTTGTGCAGACCCAGGGCCTTGTGGACCTCCGAGGTGTTGATGTGGGAGTCTCCCCGCTCCATGTATCCGGCGGAGCTGAAGGGGCGGCTCGGATTGTCGGCGAAGTGGCGGCGGAATTTCTCCTTCGAGCCGAGGAAGACGGTGCAACAGTCGTGGGCCCGGGGCAGAACAATCCGGGTGCGGGCGGCGCCGATCCCCGCCAGGGCGTTTCCGCACAGGCCGTAGCCCAGAAGGATGGCGTCGTAATTTTTGCCCGACGCCTCCGCGGTGTCGATCTTCTTCCTGATGATGTCCCGCAGGACGTCGCTTTTCTCGTGGTCGCCCTTTTCGGTGAATTCCGCGTCGATGGTGTGGGGCGACGCCGCAGCCTCCAGGCAGATTTCCCGGAAGAAGACGTTGCAGGCAATGAGCTTGAAGAACATGGCTGTACCCTAGACGGGCGGGACTCTTTTGTCAAGACGCGGGAGTTCCCGGCTGCCGCGGCCCGGGGCTGCCGCGGCCCGGTGCTGGACACGGCACACTCCCGCCGGTATGATGCCGGTGCGGGCTCCGGCCCGCGGCGGTATCTGCGAACCCGCCATAAAAAAACAGGAGCCTTCACATGTCGGACAACCGGGAAAACGCGGCCTTCCCCGCAGCGGCCGCCGTCATCGTCTCGCTTTACCTCGCCGCCCAGATGATCGCCGACGTGGCCAGCCTGAAGATCGGCCTCGTCGCGGGGCTTTCGGTGGACATGGGGACCTTCATCTACCCCGTCACCTTCACCCTCCGGGACGTGGTGCACAAGACCCTGGGAAAAAGGATCGCCCGCACCGTGGTCGTCACCGCGGGGGCCGTCAATCTCTTCATGGCCGTTTACATGGTGCTCGCCGCCTGGGCGCCGGACGATCCCGCCTGGGGCCTGGGTCCCCAGTTCCGGGCGGTGTTCTCCCCCGTGTGGAGGATCGTCGTCGCGTCAATCGTCGCCGAGGTCGCCGGGGAGCTGGTGGACACGGAGGTCTACTCCTGGTTCGTCCGGAAGGTGACGAAAACCCGGAAATGGCTCCGGGTGCTGGTCAGCAATTCCGTCAGCGTTCCGGTGGACAACGTCATTTTCGCCCTCGGCGCCTTCGCCTTTGTCCTGCCCTGGCCCGTGGTCTTCGACATCTTCCTGGTCAACCTGCTGGTCAAATACGCAGTCACCGTCTTCAGCCTGCCTCTGATCTACATCGGACGCGAGAAAAATGATTGAATCCGGCGCCGGGGACTTCATCCTCCGGGTGTACGAAAAATACCACCGGCCGGAATACATCAGGCCGGACCCGCTGGAGCTTGTCCTGCCCTGGGAGAACGCGGGGGACAGGGAGATCGCGGCCCTCCTCGCGTCCTCCTTCGCGCTGGGGCGGGTGGGGGGAATCGTCCGCGCCTGCGGGGAGGTCCTGTCCCGCCTGGGACCCCGGCCGCGGGAGGGCCTGGTTTCGCGCCGGCCGGAAGACTTGCGGCGGCTCTTCGCGGATTTCCGCTACCGCTTTTTCGGCCCCGGCGAGGTCGCGGCCTTCCTGTCCGCGGTTCGGGAGGCGGTTGTCGCCTGCGGCTCGCTTGAGGCGCTTTTCGCTTCCGGGTACAAGGATGGTCACGACACGGTTCTGCCCGCGCTGGAAGCCTTCGCGGCGGAACTGAGGAGGATGGCGCCCGGGGACTTCGGCATCCTTCTCTGCGACCCCCGCCGCGGCAGCGCCGCGAAGAGGCTCAACCTCTTCCTGCGCTGGATGGTCCGGAAGGACGCGATCGATCCCGGCGGATGGACGGCCGTCCCGGCGTCGAAGCTCGTCGTTCCGCTGGATACTCACAACCACGCCCTGGCTCTCCGATTGGGACTCACCTGCCGGCGTTCCCCGGACCTTCGGGCCGCCCTGGACATGACGGAAGCCCTGCGCGGCCTGGATCCCCGGGACCCGGTCAAATTCGATTTTTCCCTCACCCGCCTGGGCATACACCCGGGGGTCCGGGAGGCGCGAAATTTAGGTGGAAATTCCTGTTAAAATCTGTCATAATGGGATTGCGAATACTACAACCGTAAGGAGAGGAGTCATGAAGAGTCTCAAAGGAACGAAAACGGAGAAAAATTTGCTTACCGCCTTCGCGGGGGAATCCCAGGCGCGGAACCGGTATACTTATTTCGCCAGCGCCGCAAAGAAGGAAGGATTTGTCCAGATTTCCAAGATCTTCGAGGAGACGGCGAGCCAGGAGAAGGAGCACGCCGAACGGTTCTTCAAATTCCTGGAAGGCGGCGATCTGGAAATCAGCGGGACCTTTCCCGCGGGCGTCATCGGACCGACGAAGGACAATCTGAAGGCCGCCGCGATGGGCGAGCACGAGGAATGGAGCGACATGTATCCCGGCTTCGCGAAAATCGCCCGGGAAGAGGGCTTCGATGCCGTCGCGACGGTGTTCGAGGCGGTCTCGGTGGCGGAAAAACAGCACGAAAAAAGGTACAACGACCTGCGGGAAAACATCGAGAAGAACCGGGTTTTCAAGCGGGACGTCAGGACCGTGTGGCGCTGCACGAACTGCGGCTACCTGCACGAGGGCCTCGATGCGCCGAAGGTCTGCCCGGCCTGCGCGCACGAGCAGGCGTATTTCGAAATCCTGGGCGAGAACTGGTAAAAAAAAGACGAGAGGGAGGAAGAACGAATGACGAAAAAAGCTGAAGTCTACAAATGCGACATCTGCGGCAACATCGTCGAGATGCTCCATCCCGGGGCCGGCGAGCTCGTCTGCTGCGGCCAGCCGATGAAGGTGTTCGAGGAAAAGACGGCGGACAAGACGACGGAAAAGCACGTCCCGATGATCGAGAAGACCCCGTCGGGGTACAAGGTCACCGTCGGGTCCACCCTGCATCCCATGGTCGACAACCATTACATCGAATGGATCGAGCTCATCGCCGACGGTGTCTCCTGCAAAAAATTCCTGAAGCCCGGAGATCAGCCCGTCGCGGAATTCTGCACCCAGGCGAAAACGGTGTCCGCCCGGGAGTACTGCAACGTCCACGGTCTGTGGAAGAGCTGATTTTTTTTAAAGGAGCGAATCATGAAGAAATACGTTTGCGACGTGTGCGGCTACATCTATGATCCGGCGGAAGGCGATCCGGACAACGGCGTGAAGCCGGGAACGCCCTTCGAATCCATCCCCGAAGACTGGGTGTGCCCGATGTGCGGAGCGGCGAAGAGCGACTTCTCCCCGATGAGCTAGCCGTTCGGCGGCGGTTATCCCGCACGCACCGCCGGCGCCGCCGGCGGTTTTTTTATGCCTTCCCCTAAGCGCCGATGGCGGCCTGCCGTTTGAAGTGGTCCTCCAGGGTGAGGGCGGCCATCGCCTCGACGACCGGGACGATGCGTGGACAGATGCACACGTCGTGGCGGCCCTCGGTTCGGATGGTCGTTTCGTTTCCCCGGACGTCAATCGTCCTCTGGGCCCGGGCGATGGAGGACACCGGCTTCACGGCCACCCGGAAAAGGATGTCCTCCCCGGTGCTGATGCCGCCGATTATTCCCCCCGCGTTGTTCGTCAGGAAGCCGGCGGCGGTCATCTGGTCGTTGTGTTCGCTGCCCCTCATGTCCGCCGCCCGGAACCCCGCGCCGAATTCGATGCCCTTGACTGCCCCGATGGAGAGCATCCCGCGGGCGAGTTCCGCGTCGAGCTTGTCGAAGACCGGTTCGCCCAGGCCGGCGGGGACCCCCCGGACGCGGCATTCGACGACGCCGCCGGCGCTGTCCTCCTCGGCCTTAAGCGCCGTGATGGCCGCGGTCATTTCGCGGGCGGCCGCGGGATCGCAGGCCCGCATCGGGTTCTTCTCGATGACGGCGGGATCGAAGGTCCGGCAGGACACTCCGGCCGCCCGGACGGTGTAGGCCAGGATTTCCACCCCCCGGCTCCGGAGGATCTTTTTGGCCACCGCGCCGGCGGCGACGCGCCCCGCGGTTTCGCGCCCCGACGCGCGGCCGGAACCGCGGTAATCGCGGACCCCGTATTTTTTCAGGTATGTGTAATCCGCGTGTCCCGGACGGAAGAGCTCCCTGATGGGATCGTAGGCTTCCGGCCGCGCGTCGGAGTTGTACAGGATAAGCAGCAGGGGAGTGCCCGTCGTCCTGCCCTGGAAAACTCCGGACAGAATGGAGACCCTGTCGTCCTCCTTGCGGGGAGTGGTTATCTCCGACTGGCCCGGCTTGCGCCTGTCCAGCTCCTTCTGGATGTCCTTTTCCGACAGTTCCAGACCCGGCATCACCCCGTCAACGACGACTCCGACCGCCCCGCCGTGGGACTCGCCGAAAGTGGTCACGCGGAAAACCTCTCCGAAACTGCTGCCCGCCATGGAACCCCCTATAAAACCTTCAGAATCGCGTCGAGGCCTTCCCCGGGGGTGCGTCCCCGGAGACTGACGACCGCGTCCGCCCGGCGCCTGTACAGGGCGGTCCTTTTTTCGTACAGCCTGTGGAAATTTTCCCGGGGGTCCCCGCCCTCCAGGAAGGGAGGCAGGCCGCCCGCGGCTATCCGGCGGAAAAGAACGTCCTCGTCCTCCTCAAGATACAGGAAGGAGCCGATGTCGGCAAGGACGGCCATTGCTTCCGCGTTCTCTATCGTTCCGCCGCCCAGGGCGATGACCGCCCGGCGGGGCGGACGGGCGGGGCCGCCGGCGATCTCCTGCAGACCCCGGGCCTCCAGCTCTCCGAAGGCCTCCCGGCCCCGGAGCCGGTAGATTTCCCGGGCCGAAACCGGACTCCCGAGCCTCTCTTCCTCGATGCGCTCGACGACCTGGTCCAGGTCGATGAACGGAAGCCGCAGCCTCCGGGCCAGCATGACTCCAAGAGTCGTCTTGCCGCAATGCTTCATTCCCATGAGGACGATGCTTTTCATCGCGTTCCGGGAGCCTTTCCGTGATCGGTCAGCGGGGCGGGGGCCGCGATGCAGAATCCCTGTCCGTAATCGACGCCGATCCCCGAAAGCCTGTCCAGCACCGCATCGCTGTGGACGAACTCCGCGATGGTTCTTATGCCCATGGCGTGGCCGACCGCGTTGACGGCCTCCACGAGGGCCGCGTCCACCGGATTGTCGATGATGTCCTTGACGTAGGACCCGTCGATCTTCAGGAAGTCGACGGGCAGGTTCTTCAGGTTCGCGAAGGACGAAAAGCCGTTGCCGAAATCGTCCAGCGCGAAGGTGACCCCCTCCTCCTTCAGACCCAGCATGAAATTCCGCGCCCGGGAAAGGTTTTCGATGGCGGCGGTCTCGGTGATTTCCAGGCAAAGCCTTTCTCCGGGGACTCCGCATTCCAGGAGCAGGCCCGCGATGAAGTCCCCCAGCGTTTCGTCGGCCAGGGAGAATGCCGACAGGTTGACGCAGAACACGGCCGGGGGCCCCGGCATTCTCCCCGCGCCGGCCCCGAGGTGACGGACGGTTTCCCGCAGCACCCAGCGGTCCACCGCGGGCATGAAGCCGTAGCGCTCCGCCGCGGGAAGGAATTCCGACGGCGGGACGACGGGGGCGTCCGGTTCCGCCAGGCGCAGCAGAATCTCGAACTTGTCCGGCAGGCCCTTCTTCAGGGCCCGTATCGGCTGGCAGTACAGACGGAAATGGTTTTCCTCCAGGGCGCGGGTGAGCCGGGTTATCCAGCGCATTTCGCCCCGGAGCCGCACCAAACGGCCGTCCTCGGAGGTGTAGGTCTTGATCCTGTCGCCCCCTTCCTCCTTGGCGAGAAAGCAGGCGGCGTCCGCGGCCGCCAATAGGCCGTAGATCTCCTTCGCGTCCCCCGCCGCGGGGACGACGCCGATGCTGGCGGTGATCTTGACACCCGTCTTGCACCGGGGGGGATTCATCCTGACTCTCGCGAGCAGATCACGGGCTGTTTTCTCGGCGGCCCCGGGGGGCGTTCCGGAAAGAAGAACGCCGAATTCGTCCCCGCCCAGGCGTCCGACGACGGATTCCCGCGGCGGCACCGCGGCCCGGATGTTTTCCGCCGTCCGCCTGAGAACTTCGTCGCCTCCCCCGTGGCCGCACAGATCGTTGACGACCCGGAACCTGTCCAGGTCCAGCATGATGAGGCTGGAGTCACGGTTTTCCCTGCCCCCGCCGCGGAGAAGCGATTCCATTTCGCACAGGAATTCCTTCCTGTTGAGAAGTCCGGTCAACGCGTCGTACCGGGCCTGATAGCGGATCGTCTCGGTCATCCGGTGGATGTCGGAAACGTCCCGGAACGCGACGACCCTGCCCAGGGGGGTCCTGTCGGCGTCCTGGATCCTCGCCGCGTTCCCCTCCACCGCGATACTCGCGCCCTGCCTGCTGAGGATGTGCGTCTTTTCGAAATAAAACGGCGCGTCGGACATGTCGTCCCCGGACAGAAACACCGGAGGCGCCCCCGGATCGTCGTCGCGGAGGTCCAGAACCTCGGCGAGATCGCGGCCCCGGGCCTCGGCTTCCTTCCATCCCGTGAGGGCTTCCGCCGGGGGATTCATGTACCGCACCTTCCCCTCCATGTCGGCGGCTATGATGCCGTCCCCCGCGCTCTGCAGGATGGAGGAGTACCATCTCTCCTGGAGGTACAGCCTCCGGTCCATGCGGTGTTTGTACAAGGCGATCTCGACGGTGGTGAGCAGCTCCTTTTCCTTGAACGGCTTCAGGATGTAGCCGGAAGGCTCGGCTTCCTTCGCCCGGGCCAGGGTGTCCCCGTCCGCGAAGGAGGTGAGAAAAACGACGGGACTCCGGAAGCGGTCCTTCACGATCTTCGCCGCGGAAATCCCGTCCGTGCCCCTGCCGAGCTTGATGTCCATCAGGACGATGTCCGGCCTCCGCGCTTCCGCCGCGGCGACGGCCTCGGCGGCCGTGGCTACCGTATCGACGATCCGGAAGCCGTACTTCTCGAGGCGGCACTGCAGGTCGAGGGCGATGATTTTCTCGTCCTCGACGATCAAAACGCTGTCTTTCACCCGGATGGCTCCCCCCCCGCGGGATCAGATGACTTCCTTAAGGACCTCCGGCTCGATCCGGAACGGGGAGCCCCTGCCCTGCAGGAAATGGTGCTTCTCGAACAGGTGCAGGGAAAGATCGGAGTACAGCAGCAATTTCCCGGTGGACACGCGCTCCACGGCGACGTTGGTTTTCCGGAAGATGCCGTCCTCGAAGGGGCACGCGAGAAAGCCCCGGGCGTCGTTGACCTGGACGCGCCAGACCCCGTCGACCGTGGTGGGTTCGCCCAGCCCCTTGAGCCCCTCCGCGAGAAGGCGGCGCATCGCCGCGGCGGTTTCCTCGAAATCCAGGCCGAGCTTCCGCATCGTTTCCTCGTCGTGCTCGATGATGTCCGAGATGGGCCTTTCATCCTCGCCGAGAAAACCCGACGACGTGATGACTCCGGGCTGCATGTTGGCCTGGGCCTTTATGTACTGGGGTGACATTTTCATTGCCGGTTATCCTCCTTCACGGTCACGCGAATTTGTCGTAGTAGATCTTTTCCGGCGGCATGTTGAATTTTTTCATCACCGCGATGCAGGCGTCCAGCATGCCCGGGCTGCCGCACAGGTAGCCTTCCTTGGGGGCTTCTCCGTCGATGACGCCGGACAGGTACTTTTCCAGCACCGCCGTGATGAGACCCGATTCCCCCTTCCAGTCGTCCTCCGGCTGGGGCTCGGACAGGGCGGCCACGAAGTGAAACCTGTCCCACTTTTTCGCCATCTCCTCGAGCTCATCCAGGTAGAAGAGGTCCTTCCTGGTCCGGGCGCCGAAGAAGTACCAGATGTCCCTGTCCTTCTTTCCCTTTTCGATCATGTCGTACAGGATCGATTTGAAGGGAGCCATGCCTGAGCCGCCGGCGACGCAGATCATCGTCGCCCCGGTTTCCCGGACGCCGAATTCCCCGAAGGGCCCGGTCATGGCGATCTGCTGTCCTTCCTTCAGCAGGGAGTGGACGTACGTCGTCACGATGCCGCCCGGAACGAGGCGGACGAGCAGCTCAACGTGGTTCCGGTCCGACGGCCGGCTCGACATGGAGTACGCCCGCTGGGTCGATTCCTTGACCTTGCCGTAGGGCGGCACGATGAGCTGGACGTACTGGCCGGAGCTGAACTCTATCGCGTCAGGCTCGTCGAGGCGGATGTAGACTTCCTTGATGTCGTGGGTGACGTTCCGGATGCGTTCCACCGTGCCCTGGTAGCGGCGAATGTTGAACAGTTCATCGGGGATTTCGATTTCGATGTTTTTCTTCAGCTTGATCTGGCAGGACAGCCGGATGTTCTGGTCGATTTCGTTTTTCGACATGTACGGCAGTTCCGTGGGAAGGTGGGGACCCACGTCGGACAGCACACGCACCTTGCAGGCGCCGCAGCTTCCCCGGCCGCCGCAGGCGGAGGGGATGAATATTTCCAGTTCCGACAGGGACATCAGGAGGGGGGCGCCGCCCTTGACCTGGACCTTGCGCTTGCCCTTGTTGATGTCGATGACCACGTCTCCGTAGTTGTTGACGATCTTGTCCGTCACGGAGATAAGAAGCGCCAGGACCGCGCCGATGAAGCCCACCGCGGCGGGAGCGAGAACGATTGCAGGTGACATTTCCGCCTCCTTATTGCACCGCGAGCATGCCGGAAAAACCGATGAAGGCCATCGCCATGAACCCGATCGTTATCAGGGTTATGCCCGGGCCCTTGAGGCCCGCGGGGACCGGAGCCTTGTCGACCTTCTTCCGGATGGCCGCCAGCGCCATGATGGCGAGCCACCAGCCCAGCCCCGATCCGAGGCCGAACACGATGGACTGGATGAAATCGTACTTCCGGATCTCCATGAACAGCGCCGCGCCGAGGATGGCGCAGTTGACCGTGATCAGGGGAAGGAAGATGCCCAGGGCCATGTAGAGGGCGGGGGATATCCGGTCGATGATCATCTCCAGCATCTGGACCACCGCGGCGATGACGATGATGAAAACGATGAACCGCAGGTAGATCAGGTCCAGCGGAATCAGGACGTACCGCAGAACGACCCAGTTGACCGCGTTGGTCAGGGTCAGCACCACCGTGACGGCCAGGCCGAGACCGTTCGCCGATTTCAGGTCCTTCGAAATCGAAATGAAGGAGCACATGCCGAGGAAGTTGGCCAGCAGAATGTTGCTGGTGAAGATGGACGCGAAAAAGAGCGTCAGCGGAGCGATGTTCGGGCTCATGCCTTGCCTCCCGCGGGTTTGGCCTTCGCGGCCATGATGTTCTTGGAAATCCAGAGCAGAAGTCCCAGCATGAAGAAGGCGCTGGGCGCCATCACCATGATCGTCCACGGGACGAAGCCTGCGGGCGCGACGGGGATGCCGAAGAGCGAGCCGAAGCCGAGAATCTCACGGAAAAAGGCGATGGCCAGCAGCACCCACATGTAACCCAGGCCGGAGGTCAGGCCGTCCCAGAACGCGGTCGCCGGCGGATTGCTCTGGGCGAAGCCCTCGGCCCGTCCCATCAGGATGCAGTTCGTGATGATCAGGCCCACGTAGGGTCCCAGGCTCTTCGAGATCTCCGGCAGGTAGGCCCGGAGCAGGATGTCCAGGATGATGACGTAAAAGGACATTATCAGGACCTGAACGATCATCCGGACCTTCCGGGGGATGAAGCTCTTCAGCAGCGAGACGGTCAGGCTGGAAAATGCCGTCGCGAAGGTGACTCCCAGGGTCATGATCAGCGTGTTGGTGAGCAGGTTCGTGACCGCCAGGGTCGAGCAGATGCCGAGGATCTGGATGAAAATGGGATTGTTGAACCACAGATTGTCGGAAAGGATTTTTCTCGCTTGTTTCGCGTTCATCGGTTTGCTCCCAGAAGCTTCTTGATTTCGCCGATTTCACCGTTCAGGATGACGTCCATCGCCTGGCTCGTCCGGGTGGCGCCGGTGATTCCGTCCACGACCCCGTCGGAGGGGTCCGCCGGGCCGCCGCCGGCCTCCGCGCCTGCGCGGATCGCGATGCCCCCGTTTTTCAGCGCTTCGCCCTTGAACTGGTTCTTGAAAGCCGGTTCGTCGATGCGCCCGCCCAGGCCCGGCGTCTCGTTGTGGCTGATGATCTGCAGGCCCACGATGGTGGTGACGTCCGTGTCCACCGCGAGAACGCCGTTGATGGTCCCCCACAGCCCGCTGCCGTAAAACTCCTTCGCCGCGATCGTCTTTCCCGCCTTCTCGTAGGTGTACAGCAGGACCCCGCCGGTTTCCCGGGTCGTCACGCCCTCGTAGAGGGAAACCGCCTCCGCGTCGCTCGCGAAGGGAATGTCCATCGCGGACAGGACCGCCTTGCGCCGGGCCGTTTCGGTGTTTTTCGCCACCAGCTCCCGGGTGCCTTCGTTCGCCAGCGCGAGGAGGAATACGAACGCGAAGGTGACGATGAAGGTGAAAACCACCGTGTACAGGATGCCGTCTTTTTTCATGCCGGGACCTCCTTTGCGCGGGGGGCCGTGTATTCGTCGATCAGGGACGCGAAGGTGTTGGCCACCAGCACCGCGAAGCTCGTGCCCTCCGGAAAGGCCGAATACAGCCGCAGGAGGATCGCCACCGAGCCGATCACGACGCCGTAGAGGACCTGGGCCGTCGGCTTTTTCGGCGCCGACACCGGGTCGGTGGCCATGAAGACCGCGACGAACAGCAGGCTGCCGCTCATCAGGGAGGGCAGGACGGGGAACGCCCCGGGGACGCCGAAAAATTCGAGCCCGAAGGAGAGGAGCGCCGCGGACCCGACGGTGGACAGGATGATGCGCCAGCTAGCGGTTTTCGTGGCGATCAGGTAGGCGCCTGCGATAAGGATGAGCGCGATGGAGCTCTCGCCGATGGAGCCGCCGCGGAAACCGAAAAAGAGGTCGAAGAGGCGGAGCTCCCCGCCCGCGCCGGAATGCAGGACCGCCAGCGGGGTGGCGGCGCTTACCGCGTCGGCCGCCGCGCCGAAGCCTCCGGGGGTCATCCACGACGCCGCGAGCAGCGTCGGGAAGGTTATGTAGACGAAGAGCCGTCCCGTCAGGGCGGGATTGAAAACGTTCCGGCCGAAACCCACGTACACTTCCTTTCCCATGAACACCGCGAATACGATGCCCACGGCGACGATCCACAACGGAGTCTTCGGCGGAAGGGCCATCGCGAAAAGAACGCTGGTGACGAGTACGGCCTCGCTCACCTTCTTGTTCCTGCCCTTCTCGACGATGTACTCCGTCAGGGACCCCAGCACGACGGACACGGCCATGACGGCCGCGCTGCGCCATCCGTACAGGTAGACCGAGAACAGAAAGATCGGCGTCAGCGAATAGAGGACGCGCCGCATGATCACCTGCTTCTGAAACACAATTCATCCTCCTTGAACGTAAGTATCTCTCGAGGATCGTTTTCTTTTAGCTTACTTTACTTGTAGCCTTCTTGCAAGGCGGGACGGGGGCGGGGAGGCCGGTCCGGGTTCAGGCCGGAGGAAAGACCCGGGCCATCGACGCCGCGGCCCCGTCGGACAGGATCGCCGCCAGGCCGGCGGAGACCTTCCCGGCAAAGCCCGGAAGCCCGTTCAGGTCCGCGTCCCAGAGCCTGCGGCTCGCGAGGACCCGGCGCGCCGCCGCGGCGGGGTCCCGGGCTTCGGGGCCGGCCCAGAGGTTCCGGAAGAATTCCAGCACGTCGGGATCGTCCTTTACAAGGTATTCCTCCCCGCCTCGGCGGCCGGCCAGCGCCCCGTCCCGGATTTCCGTTCCCCGGTAGAAGGCGATCAGGGCCGCCATGGACCAGGAAAGTCCGTCCGGTGCCGTGCCGAATTTCGCGCAGTAGTCGGTGATGGTGGGAAGCACCCGGGCCTTGTACTTGGCCGCCGAGTTCAAGGCGATGCTGAGAAGGTAATGGCGGATGAAGGGATTCGCGAAGCGCTGGAGAACTTCGTCGGCGAAGATGCGCAGTTCGCTTTCCGGCAGGGTCAGCACCGGGATGATTTCGGTGTCGATCGTCCTTTTCATGTAGCCCGCGATCAGGGGATCGTCCATGCACTCCCCCACGGTGTTCTTTCCCGCCAGGTACGCGCCGAGGACCGTCATCGTGTGGGCCCCGTTCAGGATGCGCACCTTCCGGGTCCGGTAGGGCGTCATGTCGCCGGTCCAGACCACGTCCATGCCCGCCTCGTGGAGGGGAAACTCCTCTTTGACCTGCTCCGGCCCCTCGACGACCCAGAGCCGGAAAAGCTCGCCCGTGTCGTAGAGGGCGTCCTCGTAGCCGGCCTCCCTCTGGAGCGCGTCGATCTCGTCCTTCGGGTAACCGGTCATGATGCCGTCCACCAGGGTGTTGCAGAAGACGTTCGCCTCCCGGAGCCACGCGGAGAATCCGGCCCCGAGCTTCCATTCCTCCGCCAGGGACAGCACGATCCTTTTCAGGTTGTCCCCGTTCCGGTCGATGAGCTCGCAGGGAAGAATCAGAAAGCCCTTTTCCCGGCTGCCGGAGAACCTGAGAAACCTTTCGTGGAGGAAACGGGTCAGCTTACCGGGAAAGGATGCCTGCGGGACGTCCTCGTACCGTTCCCCGCCGCGGTACGCGATTCCCGCCTCGGTGGTGTTGGAAATGATGATCCGCAGGTCCGGGATTCCCGCGCAGGCCAGAAACCCGGCGAAATCCTCGTAGGGATTTATCGCCCGGCTGATGGAGGATACGACCTCCCGGTCCGCGACGATGCGGCCCTGTTCCAGGCCCCGCCGGAGCAGGGTGTACAGGCCGTCCTGTGCGTTGAGCGCCGCCGCGTTTCCCTGTTCGATGGGCTGTACGACCACGACCCGGCCGCGGAAAACTCCGCGCCGGTTCATCCGGTGTATCATCCAGTCGGCGAAACCCCGGAGAAAGCCCCCCTCGCCGAACTGCAGGACCTTCTCCGGCAGGGGCAGGGAAAGAACGCCGTCCGGGTCGAGGGCGCGGGACGCGGCGAGTTTCCGGGTGAGCTTTTCCATGGGGACCTCCGGGGGGCATTCGCTCCAGAAAATAAAAAAACCCCGCCGGCGGGCGGGGTCGTCGTGCCGCCGGTCAGAATTGAACTGACGACACATGGATTTTCAGTCCATTGCTCTACCGACTGAGCTACAGCGGCG